>JBQNBR010000023.1:0-26821 GCA_052169815.1 Treponema sp. | reverse complement strand
AATTTAGATTGCTTGCCTCTTAGTACGCCGGATACCATCTCTCTTCATATCCCAGATTTCATATTCAACTTCGTCTTTGTTGTCGCACCAGGTCGTGCGAGTTCTAAATCACACAGAAAAAACACGGCGTGGTTGCATAAAACAGCAACGACGTTTCACAAAAATCACATTTTTGTGAAACTCGCAAGGCAATTTACAACACGGATGTTGTAAATTGCCGATGTCGCTTAGTAACGTATGCGCGGAACGCGCATCAATGCAGCAGTTTCCAAAGTTCACACTTTGTTCAACTGTTGCATGTTAAGGTGCGATTTGGAACATCGCATTTCAAAGGAGCCTATTCTGCAACGCATTAATGATTTCTGTGTTTTTGCCCATTATTGCATAATCTTTGATTCCTAAGCCCTTTTGTTCTCCATCAGTGACAATTTCAGTTAAAGAAATTCCATTTTTTTCAATATAGTCCAACATGTTTTTGTCACCGCCTAACCCTATGGCATGAACAATTGAAAAACCTCCTTCTGCCTTAATCGAAATATCTGCCTTGTTTTCAATTAAATACCAAAAGAGCTCCTTGTGCCCGAATTCCGCAGCTTCGAGTAGGGCGGTAAATCCATATGCATCCCTTTCATTAATGTTAAAACCGTTTTTTAGATATTGTTCAATTAACGCTTTGTTGTTTTGCTTTGCAGCGGTGATGAAACTATCAATGCTCATTATATAATCCATATTTTCTCCATAAAAATTACGTTGCAATAAATTATATCATATGTTTTATATTATCTCAATAGCATTCGCTTAGACCGCTATCAAATCCCTATGCGTTTTGTGAATAGTACCAAGGCTTTGGCTTGCCGGTGTTAAAGGTGTACCCATGGTGGATATATGGTAGGAGAAAGGTGCTATGACTAGGCTTTTTTCGGCGGAAAAACCGGCAAACATTGCGTTTGCCGGTTAGTTGTGTTGGCTGGATGAAGGAGCGCTTAGTTTGTCTGACTAATGGTCCATTCTAAGATATCTCCGAGTATTCCCATACTAATCGTAAGGTCATCAGAGCCAGCTTTTTTATTCAGTTTAATAGTTTTTATCAAAATCTTTCTATTATCTTGAGTTGTGGAGAGGTAAAAATCAGCAATATCACATAAGTGATTATCCTGGATCATATCTGTTCCACCGAGCGTTAAATAATACCCCTCAGAACTAGGCACCTGAAAAAAAGCAATATTTCCGATATTCTTTCCAATCTTCCAGCCAGTTGGTCCTGGAGTTCCTGTTTCGAATAGTAAATTTAGATTAGTATACGGTACGTTTTTCCATGTTGAATGCTCCGGTGATCCTTTCTTTTGAATAGCAAACGGAAATAAGTCTTTTGCCGTATTCTTATCTATTTTGCTAAAGCCTGTTATGGTCTTTTGAATACTGACGGAGCGTTCATCTGAGCCTGTATTGGCTGCACCAGTTAGTGAAGCAATCATATAGGTTATGGTTAAAGAACCATTTTTATCATCTGCATTTATGCTCTCTGTAGTGCTAAAATCAAGCCATACACCAAGGCCTTGCATTTTATATGCGCCACCGTCCTTGTTATACGCTTCTTGATATGGTTTAAGTAGGTCATTGTTAAACATGTCCTTGTAAGATGCGCCGGTGAATTTTGCAGGTGCATACCACGAAGATGCGAATGTATTGCCGCCGGTTGCTTTGATAAGCCCTGCGTTTCCTTTCACCTTGTCCAAAATATAATTTAAGGCCTCTTTTTTTGTAAAATAAGGTTTGGTTAATTGAGTTTTCAGATGGGTGAACGTCAGCGTTTTATTGCTTTTTTTCACGCGAAACGTAGGCTTGATCTCAACTTGAGCAGGGGTTGACCCGGTCGCATCCACTTATAATTACTCGCCGTATTAAGCAAAAACTACAGTTTCCGGCGGAGCCCCTTTCGCTCTTATCATAACGGTATATATTTGCTATAGTGAGGTTATGGCACAGGATTTTGTACATTTGCATGTTCACTCTGATTACTCGTTGTTGGATGGGGGTTCTTCTATCAAGACGTTGGTTAAAACAGCCCAAAAACAGGGACAGCGCGCACTTGCGCTCACTGATCATGGGAATATGTTCGGAGCTCTGCGGTTTTTTCGCGAATGTAAAGCTAATGATATCAAGCCCATCGTCGGCTGTGAAGTGTATGTTGCAAACGGCAGCAGGTTAAGTAAGCCAGAAAATACCGGAGTTAGGAAGTATTTTCATCTTATATTGCTTGCAAAAAACGAAACGGGCTACCGCAATTTAATGGTATTGTGTTCCAAGGCCTATACGGAAGGCATGTACTATAAGCCGCGTATCGATACAGAGCTGCTGGAAACTCATGCGGAAGGCCTTATCTGTTTATCTGCGTGTTTGGCAGGCGAGCTACCGCAGCTTCTGCTTGCGGGCAAGGTTGCCGAAGCAGAAGCGCACGTGCATGCGTACCGGCGTATATTTGGCGCGGAAAATTATTTTATCGAATTGCAAAAGCACGGGCTTGCGGATGAAGATCGGGTTGCGCCTCTTTTGATAGCGCTTGCACGCCGAATAGGGGTGCCGATGGTGGTTACCAATGATGCACACTATGCAGAGCAAAAGGATTCTGTCGCGCAGGATATTTTGCTCTGTATTGGCATGAAAAAAGTGAGAAACGATACCAATCGGATGAAGTTCGAAACGGATCAATTTTATCTAAAATCGGCAGAGGAGATGGCTGCTCTTTTCCCTCAGTATCCTGAGATGCTATTGAATACCGTGAGAATTGCAGAACGGTGCAATCTTGAGATACCGCAGCCGGGCCCGCTTTTACCGATTTATCAGATACCGGAGGCCTTCGCGGGAAAAGAGGAGTATATCACGCATTTGGTCAACGAGGGATTGGCCAAGCGGTATGCGGTGGTTACCGATGCGATTAAAGAGCGGGCGGCGTATGAACTCGGCATTATCATTAAGATGGACTTTGTCGGGTACTTTTTGATTGTATGGGATTTTATCCATTGGGCTAAGGAGCATCATATTCCAGTGGGGCCGGGGCGCGGTTCTGGTGCGGGCTCCATTGTGGCGTATGCGCTGCGTATTACCGATATTGATCCGTTAAAATACAACTTGCTTTTTGAGCGGTTTTTAAATCCGGAACGCATATCCATGCCTGATTTTGATGTGGACTTTTGCTTTGAACGTCGTCAAGAGGTTATTGACTATGTGCGGCAAAAGTACGGGGACGAAAGTGTTGGGCAAATTATTACCTTTGGAACGCTTAAGCCGAAGGCTGCGATACGGGATGTGGGGCGAGTGCTGGATATTCCACTCGGTGAAGTCAATGCAATCGCCAAAATAATGCCGGCAGATCCTAAATTAACGTTTGAAAAAGCTTTTGCAGAAGTGCCTGAGCTGGCGGAGCTCCGAGCTGATCCGCGCTACACTGAGTTGTTCAATGTTGCTGAAAAGCTTGAAGACCTTAACAGAAACACAAGTTTGCACGCAGCAGGTATTGTGATAGGGAAAACCAAGCTGACCGATTATGTTCCACTCTATAAGGATTCCAAAACCGGCAAAACGGCAACTCAGTTTACGATGGATTTAATAGAAGATTGTGGTTTGGTAAAGATGGATTTTCTCGGTTTAAAGACCTTGACGCTCATCCAGCACACTGAAGAACTGATCAGAAAACGGGGAGGCGAGTATGCACACTTTACTATCGATACGATAGATGAGCATGATGCGGCAACGTTCCGTATGCTTGGGGAAGGGAAATCAGCCGCTGTGTTTCAGTTTGAAAGTCAGGGTATGCAAAATATTTTGAAACGTGCTAAACCGGATAAAATCGAGGATCTTATCGCCTTGAATGCGCTGTACCGCCCTGGCCCCATGGCGTATATCGATCAATTTATCGAATCCAAGTGTGATGCATCAAAAATTCAGTATCCCGATCCTTGTCTTGAAAGCATCCTGGCAGAGACCTACGGCGTCATTGTGTATCAAGAGCAAGTTATGCAGGTGGCGCAGCGTATCGGCGGCTATAGTCTCGGTCAAGCTGATTTGCTGCGGCGTGCAATGGGTAAAAAGAAAAAAGAAGTAATGGAAAAGGAAAAAACACGGTTTATTGCAGGTGCGGTGCAAAACGGCTTTACAGAAAAAGATGCAGACCGTATTTTTGAAATATTGATACCCTTTGCCGGTTACGGCTTTAATAAAAGCCATGCGGCGGCCTATTCAGTGCTAGCCTATCAAACGGCTTTCTTAAAGGCAAACTTTCCAGCGGAATTTATGGCGGCAAACTTAACGAACGAAATTACGTCGGCTGATAAATTGCCTGAATATATTGCTGAAGCTACTCGCATGGGTATCGCTTTGCATGCGCCGGATATCAACGTTTCCGAGCAATATTTTTCTGTCAGCGAGGGGAATATCATTTTTGGACTGCTCGGCATTAAAGGAGTAGGTGAGCTGGCTGCTCATGATATTGTAACGGAACGTGCTGCACATGGCCCCTATACCTCATTTAATGATTTTCTTGACCGCTTGGACTTGCATACGGTGAATAAAAAAACCGTAGAAGTGCTCATCAAAACCGGCTGCTTTGACAAATTGGGGCAAAACCGTGCTACCTTGCTGTATAATATGGAAGCAGCAATGGCTTTTTCAGCACAAAAGAAGGAAGGATCCGCTATGGGGCAAGTGAGCCTCTTTGAAAATACCGGTGTGCAGGAATTTGCTGATTTTACCTTCGAAGTGCGCGAAGAGCTGCTACAAACTGAGAAATTGCACATTGAAAAAGATCTCATGGGCTTTTACATCTCGGGTCATCCGCTTGATGCCTATAAAAAAGCGATTGACCATTCTGCAACGTTGGAGCTTGCACAGGTGCAGCGGGCGCAAAAGGATAAATTGTATACGATTGTCGGGATGCTTATGAGCGTGCACCCGTATCAAACCAAAAACGGTAAGTGGATGGGCTTCGGCACTTTTGAGGATAGAACCGGCACCATCGATCTGGCGTTCTTTTCAAAAATATGGGAAGAAAAACGATCGGTGTTGTTTCCTGAAACGGTGTGCGGGCTTATTGGCAAGGTGGACCTTTCCCGTGAAATACCGACTTTTTTAGTGGAATCAGTGGTAGATATCGATGCGTTGCAGGAAAGAATGATTTCTGAGGTGCACATTGAACTTGACCCGCTTATTGAAAATGATTTACAATTTCGCCCGCTTAAAGACTTCCTTTTTGGACTAGCGGGTAATTGCGGAGTGTTTATCCATGCTACAGTTGATAATGCACAGTATCAGATCAAGGGGTCTTCTCAGCTTAAAATTCCAAGCACCGATGGTTTCCTGGCAAAGTTAGCTCAGCAGCCGGGCGTGCTGCAGGTTTGGAAGGAGTAATATGCTGCGTTCATTATTGTATACTATTAGTCAAATTATTAGTGTGTATTCGTTTTTGTGTTTAGTCCGTATTTTAATGTCATGGGTTCCGCAAATTGCGTATTCTTCGTTTGGCCAGATGCTTGCGTCGCTGTGCGATCCGTATCTCAATTGGTTTAGGCGATTTCGGTTTACTCAAATTGGGATGGTGGATTTCTCTCCCATCCTTGCATTAGGCGTATTATCGATCGCCTCTGATATGTGCAGCACTATTATTAGGACAGGTTCTTTTTCGCTATGGCACGTAGTTATCGGAATGATACAAGTAGTATGGTCGTTTATCAGCTTTGTCTGTAATCTACTCATCATTTTTTTAGCGGTGCGGCTCGTGTATGATCTTTCCGGCTCTTCCGGCAGCTCTCCCTTTTGGTATCAGCTTGACCGCTTTTTAAATCCGTGCATTGCCAAAACAACTGCCGTTTTTCCCTTTACACAAAAGATGGGCTACCGTGGCCGGTTAGTATTGACGATGCTGGTGGTGATCGCTGTTCGTATGACGCTTGGCTTGTTGATAGGTTCGCTGTCTGTAGGCTTTTATGCGGCGAGGATTATCTAAAGACGGTGCTCTGTTTTGGTGATGTATGTCAGTAGAGGTAAAAGAATACACAGCGCAATCGATGCCGTACGCTGCCATATCGTTTTTGCAAAGCAGTTTTTGGGCGCGCTTTAAAGTGCTGCACGGGTGGACGTATCAGCAGTACGAGGTATGGTATGAAAACCAATCGGTTGTGCTTACGGTGCTCCTGCGCAAACTGAGTGCATTCGGCGTGCTCGCCTATGTTCCTATGGGGCCGAACCTTTTGATTGATGAAGATGCACGATCTTTGGCAGTGGCCAAAAAACGGGCGGCACTTTTAACGGAATTAGCAGAAAAGCTCGTGAACCTATTACCACCCTCCGTTTTTTTACTCCGGTTTGATCCGCCGTGGGCATGCAGCGTTAAAAACAATAAAAAGGGGACGTTTTCTGGCGCTGATTTTCCGCTTATTCCCCATATACGGCAGGGTACGTTCCGCTGCAAGGGCGCTTCTAGTGCTATCCAGCCGCCTGATACGGTGCAGCTTGATTTACAGCAGCCGCTCGATGCCGTCTTTGACGATTTTAAACCCAAGTGGCGGTATAATATCAGGCTTGCTGAGAAAAAAGGCGTAACTATACAAGTGTTCACTGGGCAGCAAGCAGGCAAAGTGGGTGTCCCGCTTTTTTACCGCCTGTATCAGCAGACCGCTGCGCGCGACGGCATCGCGATCCATAGCCAAGACTATTACCGCTCGTTGTGTGATTTGGCCGCTGATCACACTCACAATACTGACCATATCACTCTTTCAGTCTATGCTGCTTTTCATCAAGAAGAAGCACTCGCTGCCATCATCGTCCTTTTTTCCCCTGGCGAAGCAGTATATTTGTACGGCGCTTCATCAAATCAAAAGCGTAATCTAATGCCTGCCTACCTTTTACAGTGGAAAGCTATTAGCGATGCGCATAACGCAGGCTGTCGTTGCTACGATTTTTACGGCATTCCTCCTTCTGATGATCCAAATCATCCCATGCACGGATTGTACCGTTTCAAAACCGGCTTTGGTGGCAGTATTGTGCACCGGGTTGGTAGCCTGGATGTTCCTCTAAAGCCGCTGCTATACTGGTGTTATGCACAAGCTGAGTGGGCACGTTCCTTTTGGTTCAAAACCATAAAGAAAAGGTTTTGTTAAGCTACATAAAGATTATTTCTCATCTATCAACTGCTATGCGGTTTTTTATCAATGGCGTTATTATCGATATTTTTATATTTTTAAACTTTACGATTTCCACTTGAAGAATATGAGACGATAGGATACACTAAAAGTGTATTTATCGTTAATTACATTAGGGCATCTGCAAAAAACTTTGTTGGATTTAGATGCCCGCCGAGTTTTTCATAAGTCTGTATATATTAGTAACTTATGAAAAACATCGCAAAAGGAAGCTAAGGAAGGTAATACTTGTCGCGCGGCAAGTTTAAGGAGGATACCTCATGACAATACATAACCTGATGGAAGATTTTGTGTATAGCGAAGTAAATAAAGTTTTTGATGCTGCTAAACAAAAGAAAGAGGAGTGGCTTACCTGCGATTGTCCTCAATGCCGTTTGGATACTGTTTGCTATGTGTTAAACCGGATACCGCCCCGCTATATAAAATCAGGAAGAGGTATGCTGCATTTTATGCAAATCGACCAATCTGAAAAACTACAGTTGATAGCTGATATTTCATCATTGGCTTTTGAAGGTATGAAAGTCGTGCTTGCTACACAGCGTCCGCACAGTGCCCAAGAGCAAACGCTGCCGTCGGGGCCGGTGTTTAATTTGCCGGCTATCAGCGGGCGGATTGTGGACGGGCAAACGTTTACCCCTGTTACTGATTTGGCGGTAAGCCTATATCTGGAAGATACCTTAGTAACGCAAATGAATAATTTATGGGAAAATCCTTTTATTATTTCTGAAAAAGTACCAGGATCGTATACTTTTTGGCCCTTTCCCATTAAATCGGAATATGCCGGTGAAAATAAAATTTTAAATTTTTCTATCCGTGCAGAAAAAAAAGGCTATGATTCTATTAACTACCATTTTAAGCTTGGCATAACCAGTGATGTGCGTGCTAAAAAAGATCTGGATGGGGATAATTATCATACCTTGCCGGATCTTTATTTGTTTACACTCGTCTAAAGATCAAGATTGCTTGGGTATCTCGAAAACCTGAGGTTTTAAGAGGCTCGTGCTATAAAAAGTTAAGGAGACCGTGCTATGAAATTTGTTTTTTTAGGGCCGCCTGGTGCCGGGAAAGGGACCCTTGCCGCTAAAGTGGCTAAACAGTATCATATTCTTCATATCTCTACTGGCAATATGTTTAGAGAAGAGATGCATGCCGGTACTGCATTGGGCGAGAAAATACAGTTGATTATCAATGCTGGAAAATTAGTTGATGATGAAACGACTATTGCGCTGGTAAAAAAACGGCTTGCGCAGCCCGATACGGCACATGGCTTCATTTTAGATGGGTTTCCGAGAACTATCTTTCAAGCTGAACAGTTGGCTACCTTTTGTACCCTTGATGCGGTTATAGATTTTAAGCTATCAGATGAGGTAATCTTAGAGCGTTTGTCGGGAAGACGGGTGTGCAAGGTCTGCGGTCATAATTTTCATGTTAAATTCCTCAAGCCGGAAACTGATGGCGTATGTGATTATTGTAAGGGGCCGCTTATCACGCGTCAAGATGATAAAAAAGAGTCGATTATAAAGCGGCTTGAGTTGTACAAAGCACAAACGATGCCACTCATCGATTTTTATAGAGCAAAGCATACCTTGGTCCCATTGGATGCAAGCCTGCCAGCGCATGAAGTTCTGGCGTTATTCGTACAGCGGTTTCGACCCTCCGACGTTTCGTGCGTCGGAATGAAGGGGCTTGAATCCGGTTGCAATACCTTTTGAGAACATACAGGGCGAAACATTACGCACTGTATCTCGTCGCAGATTGGCGGGATTGTTGATACATGAAAACTTTTCCTATCGAGGTGTAATATAGATGATGACATTGGCTTCCAAATCACAGCCGACAACCTACATTATTGGTGCAGGCTTAGCAGGCACTATGATCGCTCACGAAATAAAACGGAAAGGGTTGTTTGGAAAAGTGGCTGCTTTTTTGGATGATGACCCCTTAAAAATAGGCTCTAAAATTGACGGTGTTCCGGTGCTTGGGCCTATTCAAGACGTAGCGAGCCTTATTCGCGTAGAAAGCAAGGATGAGATTTTAATTGCGATACCCAGCATTAAAGCAGAACGCTTACGGGAAATATACACGATTATTAAAGAAGCGGGCTTTACCACGATTAAACTGCTGCCGGGTATTTCTCAGATCATTGATGATGCTGCCCATTTGGTGCAAGCCCGCGAAATTGATCCGCAGGATTTACTAGGCCGTACGCCTATCAAAATCAGTTTAAAGCAGAGCCTTGCCTATTTGCGGGGCAAGCGGGTGCTCATTACGGGAGCGGGCGGTTCTATTGGCAGCGAGCTTGCACGGCAGCTGCTTTCAGGTGGAGCTGAGCGGCTCTATCTTTTTGGGCACGGGGAAAATTCTATTTATCAAATTGATAAGGAGCTGCGTACGTTGCAAGAAGGCGGAGTAGGGGATAAAGCAACGATCGTGCCCATTATTGGCGAGCTGAAAGACCGTGCGTATATGCGGTACATCATAAAGCAGCTGCGCTGTGATGCGGTTTTTCATGCCGCTGCCTATAAACATGTTCCGCTTATGGAATCGAATCCCGTTGCCGTGATTGAAAATAATGTTTTTGGTACGAAAAATCTTTTGGATGCCTGTATTGAAATGGGCGTCAAGCGGTTTGTGCTTATTTCAACCGATAAAGCGGTGAATCCTGTTTCGATCTATGGTGTATCGAAGATGCTGAACGAGAAAATGATACTCCATGCAGCGCAACGGCTGGGTGGACAATCAGATTCGGCTGCGAATGCCTATATGTTTGTACGGTTCGGTAATGTGCTTGGTTCTCGCGGTTCCATTTTTCCACTTTTTGTTGACCAAATTAAAAAAGGTGGGCCGGTAACGGTAACCTCTCCCGATATGATGCGCTATTTTATGACTATCCCCGAAGCGTGTTCGTTGGTTTTGCAAACGGGTGGGGTTGGTATAAACGGCCAATCGTATCTTTTGGACATGGGTACGCCCGTCAATATATTGGAGACGGCAGAGCACCTTATTCGCTACATGGGGTATGAGCCGTACAAGGACATCCCCATAGATATTATTGGCGTGCGGCCCGGAGAGCGGCTTGAAGAACCACTGACCTCATCTGATGAATACACCGAAGCGACGGCTTATCCGAAGATATTACGGTTGCAATCAAAGAAGGATGAAGACTTTGCTGCGTTAGAGGCGCTCATCAGTGCACTTGAGCCGCTGTGCTGTGCTTCTGGTGATCATACGCTTTATAGAAATAAAGAGCGCTTATTAGCGCTGCTATGTGGTGCATTCCCATCGCTGTGCACTGCGTATGGGAGGAACACAAATGAGTGATGAACATGAGGTAGATTCTATCCCCTTTTTTAGGCCGTCGTTTGATGCTGCTGAAGAGCAAGCTGTTTTACGGGTGCTCCATTCAGGCTGGCTTACGACCGGAAAGGAAACCCTGGCTTTTGAAGCTGAATTTGCTGAAAAAGTAAAGAGTCCGTATGCTCTTGCCGTGAATTCTGCGAGTAGCGGGTTGATGCTGGCAATGGAGGCTTTGGGGGTCGGCACGGGAACCAAAATCCTTACGAGTCCCTATACGTTTATATCAACGGCTACCAGCGCCCGTCATCTTGGCGGAGAGATCGCCTATGTGGATGTTGAACCAGATTCGTACAGCCTTGACCCTGAAAAAGCAGAGCAGTGTCTAAAAGCTGACCCCACCATAAAAGCGATCGTTCCGATCCATATTGCAGGCAACTTGTGTAATATGAAGGATTTTGTCTCACTTGCGCAAAAATACCACGTGGCGCTTATCGAAGATGCAGCCCATGCATTTCCTGCAAAAACAGCGCGTGGTTATGGGGGAACATTCGGGGATGCGGGGGTGTTCTCGTTTTATGCAACCAAAACCATTACCACCGGCGAAGGTGGTATGATTTGTGTACGGGACCCGGCTGTTGCTGAAAGGATAAAAATCATGCGTTCTCACGGCATTAACCGTACTATTTGGGACCGTTATACTGATAAACATGCAAGTTGGCAATATGATGTAGTGGATGAAGGGTTTAAATTCAATTTGCCCGATATCCTTTCTGCGATAGGAAGAGCGCAACTGCAGAAGGCAGACCTCTTTTACGAAAAACGAAAGCGCATTGCCGAGCAGTTTAATCGTGCTTTTGCTCCTTATCGCTATTTTCGCATTCCGCCTGACAGTGAAGGCAATGCGTGGCATTTGTACATCCTCCAAATTATGCCTGAAACACTCAGCATAGATCGTGATGCATTTGCGCGTGCGCTGCAAGATGCCGGTTTGGGAATTTCAGTGCATTTTATTCCTCATTTTGAATTTACCGTAATAAAAAAGCGGTATGGCTTAACGGCAGCGGACTTCCCTCATGCAGCCCGACGGTATGCGCAGAGTGTGAGTTTGCCCTTTTGGCCTGATATGGATAGTGCAATGGTTAACCGAGTGATTGAAACAGTGATCGGTATCGCTGAAAAATTCCGTCGTTAATAGCATCCCTGCTATGATAGATCAATTCGTTTCAGATATCCCGTTTGAAGATTGCTGGTATGCAGTCATTATCCGCTCTCCGGTGCAGTCGGGAAGGCTTGTTGCAATGCGTGCTCCCGAGTTGCCGGAAGGCTATGCGCTCTATACTGCGCAGGATATTCCAGGTAGCGGGACAATACCGGTGTTTCAGCAAAACTTACCGGTATTCGCGGCGTTAGAGGTCGCGCATGCTGGTCAAGCGCTTGCGGTGCTTACTGGCAGTGATTTGGCGGTGTTGCGCGAGCTGCAAGGGCAAGTGGATATTTGTATTGAGCCTGAGCCGCCGAAAAAAATGGGGTTGCACGCGGATTGTTTTTTTCAGTATCCTATTATTGCAGAGGAAACGCATCGTGAGGGGGATGTTGAAAGCCTGTTCGAGACGGCGCAATCGATCGTGTGCTCTTCTTTTACCGTAAGTCCGTACGCTATGTCGCGGATAGAACCGTTGTCGGTGGTGGCTATGGTAGATCAGCAGGTGCTGCATGTGTATGTACCTACACAATGGCCGTTCCACGTCCGCAGTTCAGTGGCCGCCGCTGTTGGATTAACGGAAAACGAGGTAGTGGTGCATCCTACCCAGATGGGCGAGGTATTCAATGAGCTACTATGGTACCCTTCTCTTCTTGCATGTCAATGTGCGGTCGCTGCGTGGCAGAGTGGCAAGCCGGTACGCCTTACGTTTTCGCTAGAGGAGAGTAGGCAGTGCTTTCCACGCACGCCGGAAGCAAGCGTTTATTACAAGTCAGCCTTTTCAGAATCGCACACGCTAAGCGCGTTAAGTGTGTTTATTGTGGTGAAAGCCGGCGCGTTTTCTCCCTTACTTGAGAGCACATTACAGCAAATGACGGCTGCAGCGCTGGGGATATATACCGTTAAAAACTATTGTATTACAGCGGTTGGCCTTAAAACACCGCAAGGGCTCACTGCCGTTACTGAAAACTGGGGGAGCGGGCTTGTTGCCAATGCGCTTGAACATCATATTAATACAGTCATACAGGAAAAAAATCTTTCTCCTGCACAGTGGCGGTTCGATAATTGTTATAAGCACTATCAATCTTTTTTTACCGAGCCTTTAGAGCAAATCTTAACTGAAAGTGATTTTCACCGTAAATATGCTGCCTACCGGCTACTCAACATGGCGCGCAAAGATGTACACGATGGGCGATGGCGTGGGATTGGTTTATCGACAGGCTTTAAATACAATGGGTACTATGGGGACTTTACCTACTCATTAGAAATGTGTTTAGAAACAGATAATAAATTATATATCATAGCTGAGCCTACTGACCGCTCTTTAAAGAAGCGTATTCAAAGATTGATTACCGATACCCTTGAGTTTCCCGCTGAAAATATTATTTTTGTTGGGTTTACTACTTTTGATATGCATCCCAGCGGGCCTGCTGTTGCGCAAATTGCCGGCTGTATTTTTCAGGGGCTTGCTCGACAGTGCATTGCCGACTTACAGGAACAGCTTTTTAGGTCGCCCCTTCCGTTGCACATATTCCGCAGTTACCGCACGGGGAGACCTTTGCATATTTCACAAAAAAAAATACAGCCTTTTATTTCCAAGGCGCCTATTACCTGTGTGGTTGAACTTGAATTGGATCCCTTCTGCTATGAAGTGCGTATACTCGGTATTTGGTTTATGTGTCTGACCGGGAGGCTTTATACCAAGAAGCATGCGATGAATGTGCTGCATAAAAGTCTTACGGCAGCCTTGTCCCGTACTATTACGCTCGTTAAGGTACATGATGGTGATTCAAGTACGGATACGTTCACTACCCAGTATAGAGAAAATGTAGTGTTATCCCATAAAATAGCAAAAACGGCTATTCACATTATGGAAAAAGATTGGCTTATGACGAACACGCCTGATTTAGGCTATATGAATTTATTTTCAGCGGCATATCTTGCGGCGCTCAATCAAATTCTGCTTACGGTATCAAAAAAAATAGAGGTGCTACCGATACATGCCGAAGATATTTTTCAAGCAATGACGAGGAACGTGGACTATGAAAATTCATTGTCGACTGAATAATAGCTTAGTCACTTTTGAAGCTGACGCTGATGAGCGGCTGTTGACGGTGCTGCGGCGTGATTTTCAGCTGTCGACGGTTAAGAAAAGCTGCATGCAGGGAGTTTGCGGGGCCTGTATGGTGCTTTTGGACAACCAACCGGTGTGTTCCTGCATGGTGCCAGTGTTTACTGTTGAAGGCAGAGACGTCATCACGCTTGAATACTTTGAGACTACCTCAGAGTATAAAACAATTATGTATGCTTTTGAACAGCAGGGCATAAACTTATGCGGATTTTGTGCTGCGGGCATTGTGTTTACGGCGTATCACTTATTACAAAAAAACCGGCCGCTTACGCACGAGCATATATACGATGCCTATGTTGGGGCGCTCTGTAATTGCACCACCGTTGAAAACATTAGTTCAGCTCTCAAAAGACTTTCTACTGAAAGGAAACGGAAAGTGTATGGCTAATATGTCTGTGATCTATACTGCTAAAACGATTGCGGAGCTTTATACGCTGATGCGCAATATCACTGATATTACCCCGCTTGCGGGGACTACCGGTTTGCCGTACGACGGCCGTACTGACCGCGTGCAGCTGCCTCAATCTATTTTATATCTCAAACGGATACCGGAATTAGAAGAAATAGTAAAACGAGAACGGTTTATTGATTTCGGTGCTGCAACGCCGCTGAATGCAATCCTTAATTTGGGCGATAAGAACATCCCGCCCGTTCTCTATCATGCGCTCCGATTTACCGCAAATGCTGCTATTAGAAATTGTGCAACGTTCGGCGGAAACATTGCTGGAGCTGATATACGACATTCTTGTCTCTTACCTTTGCTGGCGCTTGATGCAAAAATAGAGGTGCGTACGGTAAAAGAAACGCTGTGGATGTCGCTTATGCAGTATTGCAGCGACAGTGCGATACCGCTGCGGAATGCCAGCCATGTGATTTTGCGCATTCGACTTCCGCTTGAGCAGTGGGATATATCGTATTATAAACGGCTTGGGCATGTCGGCTATATAGCGAAAGATACCGCCTCTTTTATATTTTTGGGACGCACCCAAAAAAATATTCTTTCTTCTGTAAAGTTGCTATTTGCAGGCACGGAACTTATCAAAAACAAAGCATTCGATAATCTTTTGATAGGGCGAAGTTTGCCTATCGATAGGCGGAGCGTTGAACCATTAATGAAAGAAACTCACCGCATTTTTGATAGCGGTACTTTTACTTCTGATTTTCAGAGAGCCTGTTTTTTTAACCTCATCGAAAAGAATATTTACTCGTTGACATAGGGCAGCTGCAAAAAACCTTGTTGGATTTTTAGAAGCCGCCTCATCAGCAAGCTGATAACGAGTTTTTCATAAGTCTTTATATATTGGTAACTTATGAAAAACATCGCAAATAAATCTAAGGAAAATCTCGAAAAACTGAAGTTTTTCGAGATTCCCTACAGCTTTTCCCCCTGATTTTTTGTGCCAATTAACAGCAAACAGGCGATAGGTATTGAGTAAGCGAGGTTATATGCACAAAAAAGGAATTGCTCCCGTCATTGTTATTGCTCTTTCTGCGCTTGTTACGTGTTATGGCTGCTTTGCACTGCTAACCTGTGGTGTCATTCGCTATGCGCATGTTCGGGCGTACTTACTATGCGCTGCGTTGTTGATGGGCGCTGCGTGGGTGTGTGCTGTATTGTGCATACGGCATAAGCAGCTGCAGTGTTCACAGTATCAACAAGCTGCCGGACAGTCTTTTTTGAAGAATATTTGGTTTATGTTTTTTGCATTGGTAGGTGCCGCTCTGGGCTGCTCTGCTGCCGTGAATACGTATGTTCAGCGAAAGCCGCCGTATACGCTGGCACGCATAGCTACTATACGCGGCATTACAGCGGAATGTATTGCCGAACCGGTTGCTGCTGGTGCTGATTGCTACCAAGTGCCCGTTCGGCTTATAGCGTGTGACGATACGACAGGTGCGCAGTTTTCTGCAAGCGGCACTGTTACCGTGCAGTTACCTGCTGCGCTTGTCCGTAGCGGCTATGCAGGCTCCATTACCGGTATGGATACGGGCGTAGAAAAACGGAAGGTGCGCAACTACTTGCTGATAGGTCGGCATGGTATGAAAGAGGGCCCTTCGCATATTGACAGGTGCCGGTTTTATGCACAGGGGATGCGGTTTTTTGTACGAGGAAAATTTGACGACGCCGGTACCCATTTTGTAGCCCGTCCCGAGTACCCGATTTTTCTTGGCTGGGAGTCAGCGTTGGTACGTGTACGGGCTTTTCTCCGTTTTTATCTTATGCGTATGCTGTATGCATGGGGTGAGGCAGGTGGACTGCTCCTAGCGCTTTTGTCTGCGGATAAAGCGTTTTTATCTTCAAGATGTCTTGAACAATTTAGACAGGCGGGGCTTTCTCATGTTTTGGCGCTTTCAGGTATGCATGTAACGCTTATCAGCGCTGCAGCGTTTCAAAGTACAGCACTTGTAAGCGGTAAAAAATGGGCGCTTAGCGTGGCAATAGGAGCAGTTGTGCTGTTTGTGTGGTTTGCAGGCGCTTCCCCTTCCTTGTTTCGTGCTTTGATAATGATGCTTGTTGCCTCGATTGGCAGAGCGATGAGCGTGCAAACAAGTTTGTTTTCTGTATTGTGTGCTGCAATGAGCCTCCATTTGGGCATAAGCGGTGCTGATGCGTTCACCCTCGGCTTTATGCTATCGTACGGCGCTTGTGCAGGCATTATTCTTTTCGGCGAAGCTATGAGTTTGCTGCTTTCTGGGATGCTGCCTCCGCTCCTATTGCAAAGCATTGCTGCGTCTATTGGCGCCCAGCTTTTTACCTTTCCTATTATCATGGGGTCGATAGGGTCAATGGCTTGTGCTGGTGTGATAGCTTCGTGTGTGGTAAGTCCGCTGATTTCAGGCTTTTTTATGCTTGGCCTTTTTGGTATCCCTGTTGCTTTGGTATTTCCAGTGTGTATACCGTATGCTGCGCTTGTTTTTAACTTGCTTTACAAAAGTATTCTTTTCTTGACCCAGTTTTTTGCCGGCTTTCCCGCTATCCAGTTTGAAAATCCTATCGTGGGTATAGGTGTCGCCTTCTGTATTTTTCTTATAGGGCCTAGTATGATGCTTGCTGCGTGGGTACGTGCAAAGAGTACAGCGTTTTTGCGGCTGTAATAGCGCAAGTAGTCTATTATGCTGCGGATATAAAAGAAGCAGAAAGCCGCAGCACATATTTTGTATAAACTTATTTTATTTATGCGAAGGGTTTCATACCTCAGGCGCTTTTAGTGGCGATGTTGTTGATTTATTCACTTACCTACTTTACATTTAGCATTATATTCATTAGTATACTATTTAGTTGGTTTTCTTGGAGGATAGTGATGAAATACAATAATACTGTACCGATATACATGCAGATTATAGAAAAAATCAAGCATGATATTTTAATCGGTACTCTGAGGCCGGGGACGCGACTGCCGTCTATTCAGGATATGGCAGTGATAATGGAAGTCAATCAAAATACCATTTGTCGTGTGTATAAAGAGTGCGAAATGTCAGGGCTTATCGAAACGAAGCGTGGTATCGGCTCGTTTGTCATAGACGACCCAGCCATGATTGAAAAGCTGCGAAACGAGAAAATAACGCAGATAGCTGATAGCTATATGAAAGGTTTACGGGGACTTGGATTTGCCGATGAACAAATGGTTGCGGTGCTGGAGCGTAAACTTATTGAAAAGGGGGAAGTATGAGTACTATTTTACAGATACATGCCTTACATAAAGGCTATCGTGCCAAACCGGTATTACAGAATATTTCACTTGAAATTTCAAGCGGCAGTATATTCGGGATACTTGGGCCGAATGGGTCGGGTAAAACTACCTTGCTCAAAATTATCGCCGGGTTACTGCATCATTACTCCGGTACCGTGCAGGTATGTGGGCATCCGATAGGACTTGAAACCAAAAAGATAGTATCGTTTTTGCCTGATAGGAACTGTTTGTACGATTCATTTTCGCTATCTGCTATGATTCAATTTTATGCAGATTTTTTTGATGATTTTGATAGCAAAAAGGCCTTTGAATTGTTGGATTTTTTGCAGCTTGATAAGACACAAACCGTAAAAACGATGTCAAAAGGTATGATCGAAAAAATGAATTTGGTATTAACCTTTTCGAGGGCCGCCAAGCTTTTTATTCTTGATGAACCACTCGCTGGTACTGACCCTGTTATCCGGGAGAAAATTATTAAGACAATTATAAAAACCTGGACGGAAGACAGTGCGATTATACTGAGTACGCATCTAGTGGCGGATATTGAGCGTGTGTTTACCGATGTTGCTTTTTTAAAAGAAGGGGCGCTTGTGCTGCAAGGTGATGCAGAACACCTACGCGTATCTCGGGAGAAATCTATTTATCAGTTATATTTTGAAATCTTCGGTTAGGAGGATGTATATGATGAAGCGTATTTTTAAATATACCCTTTTACAGCGGGTACCATATATTATGCGGTATAATGGCATACTGCTTGGTATAGTTTGTATTGAATTATTGTTGAAAGGAGCCGATCAGGGGAGGGGCTTCCCCGTCTTATGGCTTATGATTACGATAGGGGCACTGATAGGTTTACCGATTTTTTTGCTGATTCACGGTAGTAGCGGCTATGCGCAGCAGCTTTTGTTTACTAATGAAAGCTATCTTATGCTGACCCTACCGGTATCGGGGAAAGCGATTATATTAGGACGAATGCTTGCAGGGTTTGTAGAGTTTATCGTGTGCACTATTTTTTCATGCTTGCTAGCCATCATGGTCGTTATAATGCATCAAGCATTGCGATTTGGCAGTTCTGATTTTCAGTGGCGTGACGTAAGTGATATCCTTTTTGTGATTGCTCAGAATTATAAGCTTATTTTAGTCGGCGTTTTTATATTCTGTGTAGCCTTTTGCTTTGTTGGTACTGTTATGCTTTTTGTGAGAACCATGCTCAGGTCTTTTGCTGCTGCATGGAGAAAAGGAATTGTAAGTCTATGTTCGATTTTTATATGTGCTTTGATTATTTTCTTAATCGGCCGCATTGAACAAGGCATCACTAAGGTATTCAACCTTCATTTTTATGTTACAAGCTACGGCTGGTATTATTCGGACGGAATGCGCAAAATACAAACTATGCGTTCATTTGAAATTCCGCTTATAGCTATGCTTACAGCCCTTGCTTTTTCAGTTGTTTTTTTCTTTTTGTCAGCAAAACTGTTAGAAGATCATATAGAAGTGTAAGAGTTTTGTATTCAAATTAAAAGGGCAGCATGACCATTTTGCCATGCTGCCCTCGTGTCAATGCGTGCGGGGAAAGCAGTTATACGCCGCGCTCGCTCATAATTACTTTTATTTCTTCTTCGTTGATACCAACCATAGCTGCACCGAGGTCTTCTGACACTTCGGCGAGTATTTTGGGGTTGTCATAGTTTTTTACTGCTTTTACAATGGCCGAGGCGCGTTTTGCCGGATCTCCTGATTTGAAAATGCCGCTACCGACGAATACTCCATCTGCACCAAGGTGTACCATAAGCGCTGCATCGGCAGGGGTGGCTACTCCTCCTGCTGAAAAGTTCGGAACCGGTAATTTTCCATGATCGTGTACGTATTTGACGAGTTCATAGGGAACTTGGAAGTTCTTTGCCGCTACATACAGCTCATCTTCTCGTAACACCGTGAGGGATTTCATTTCGCTTTGAATTTGCCGCATGTGCTTTACCGCTTGAATAACATCGCCGGTACCTGCTTCGCCCTTGGTTCTAATCATTTTTGCACCTTCTTGGATTCTCCTGAGTGCCTCGCCAAGATTGCGTGCGCCGCACACAAAGGGTACCTTGAATTGTGTTTTGTCCACATGATAGACCTCATCAGCCGGAGAAAGCACTTCCGATTCATCGATAAAGTCTATATCAATTGCCTCAAGAATTCTTGCTTCGATAAAATGGCCTATCCGTACCTTGGCCATAACAGGAATTTTTACTGCATTCATAATTTCCCGTATTATTTTCGGGTCGCTCATACGGGAAACCCCTCCCGCTGCCCGTATGTCAGCAGGAACCCTTTCCAATGCCATAACGGCAACAGCGCCGGCATTTTCTGCAATCTTTGCTTGTTCGGGGCTAGTAACGTCCATAATAACGCCTCCCCGTAATTTGGTTAAAATATCCATAAAAACCTCCACTTATTCTGAATAGCACCCGATACTTCGTATTTTTTTATTGCGGTATTTCACTAAAACAGACAAGTCTCTTTTACATAAACTTTCTATATCTTTTATTAACTGCGCCCGTACTGCATTTGCTGTTTGGAGGGGATCGGTATGGGCCCCTTGCTCAGGCTCTTGTATGATGCCGTTTATCACTTTTAACCCGAGCACTTCGCGGCTTGTTATTTTGAGCATAACGGCGGCGTCTTTCGCGCGGCTTGGATCGCGGAGCAGGATAGAGGCACAGCCTTCCGGCGAAATAACGGAAAAAATGGCATGTTCAAGCATGTATATTTTGTCCCCTACCCCTATGCCAAGCGCTCCGCCAGAGCCGCCTTCGCCTATGATAACGCAAATGATAGGAGTCCGCAGCCGGCTGAATTCCCGTAGATTCACTGCGATGGCTTCTCCTATCCCGCGCTCTTCTGCTCCGAGGCCGGGGTAGGCTCCTTGCGTATCAATGAAGGTAACGATAGGCCGGTGAAATTTTTCCGCTTGTTTTGCAAGCCGCAGTGCTTTTCGGTAGCCTTCAGGGTTAGCCATGCCCCCATTCCGGTCGATGGTCTCCCGTAAATTCCGCCCCTTTTGGTTGCCCAGCACGGTAATTGGTCTACCTTTCAGAAAGCCGATGCCGCCAATGAGTGCCGGATCATCGCCGAAAAACCGGTCGCCGTGCAGTTCAGTAAAGTCGTCAAAGATCATGTTAATATAATCAAGGGCGCGCGGTCGGTCGCTATGGCGTGCGAGCTCTACATGTTCCCATGTTTTGGAAAGCGAGTGGCTCCCCTCCAATTTGCTTTGTATTTTTCCAAGCTCTTCGCTGATGTCCAAGCCTGACTTTTGTGCAATATCCTGTAGTTGGGTTAATAATGTTTGTTGCTGCGATTCTTTCATGGTTTACCTCCTTTAGAGAACCGCTAAAAACCTATCTCTGAGTTTTTAGAGCGGCCCTTGAATCTTTTTTGGTTTTTGATGGGTAAATATTGCCGCTGTGAGCGTCAATCATACGCGCCCAAAACTGCCGCTGCGCTGGCCGTGGTACAATGCAGTCAAGGAAACCTTTCTTTAGTTGAAATTCAGCGCGCTGAAAGCCGTCGGGGAGCTGCTGGCGGATAGTGCCTTCGATAACCCGCGGCCCCGCAAAGCCGATAAGCGCACCCGGTTCCGCTACTATAATGTCGCCGAGCATGGCAAAGCTGGCCGTAACGCCTCCGGTGGTAGGATCGCACAGCATAATAAAAAGCGGGATCCCTTTTTCGTCAAGTTCAGCAGCGGTACTCGACGTTTTGGCCATTTGCATGAGCGAGAAAAGTCCTTCCTGCATCCTCGCTCCTCCTGAGGTGGCATAGATGATAACAGGGATCTTCTCCGCAGCCCCTTTCAGCATGAGACGTGAAATCTTTTCACCGACCACTGAACCCATTGAGCCGCCCATAAAATTAAACGACATGATAGCCAGCAGGGCCTTACGTCCCTGTATTGAGCATAGGCCGGTAACCACTGCTTCATTCATAGAGGTCGCCGATTCAGCTGATGAAATTTTTTCTTCGTAACCGGCCATTTCGATGGGATTTCCTGTTTTGAGATTTTCATACAGTTCTTCAAAAGAATTTTCATCGGTAAGGTACAAAATTCTGTCTGCAACGCTGATTCGTAAATGGTAGCCGCAATGGGGACACACCATCAGATAATCGCTAAAAACTTCTTCATCATATGATACATGGCAATGAGGGCATTCCATAGCCACCTCCTTCTGCTGGGCATCTTCTAAAAAACTCAAAAGATAAATTGTTAGAAGCTGTCCTACTGTTTATCGAATAGTTGGGCATATAAGCCGGTGCCGAATATACCGGACTCAAATTGCGGGGTCTGCAAGATCATTTTTTGCTCATCTCGGTTCGTGGTGATCCCTTCAATAACGAGCTCGTCCAGCGCACAGCGTAATTTGCACAGCGCGGCGGTACGGTCTGTGCCGTGCACAATCAATTTTGCAACCATTGCATCGTAAAAGGGAACCACTGTGTAATTGGGGTAGAGAAAACTATCAAAGCGGACACCATTACCACCGGGAATATGCAGCGTTTTCACTAAACCAGGGCGCAGTGCATTAATGCGCGCCTCTATTGCCCAGCCGTGTATGGGAAGTATACCGGCCGGTATCTGCATAGGTTCCCCCGTGCATACTCGTATTTGTTCAGCAATCAAGTCGGTGCCGGTTATCATCTCCGATACCGGATGCTCAACTTGAATGCGTGCATTCACTTCCATAAAGTAAAACTGCTCATCGAGCACGAGAAATTCGATTGTCCCTGCGCCGCGGTACTGAAGCAAACTGAAAAGATTCATCGCTCCTTTGCACATGGCTTCCCTCATCGTGTTTGATACTGCAGGGGAAGGACTTTCTTCTATGAGCTTTTGATGATCTTTTTGTACAGAACAGTCCCGCTCGCCCAAGATGGTCACGCTGCCTTTGCCGTTGCCTAAAATCTGGAGCTCAACGTGACGCGGATTCGGTAGATATTTTTCGATATATACGGTACCATCTGCAAAATTGGTTTGCGCTTCAGCTGCGGCAATGCGTAGGTTTTCGGCTAAGTCTTGTTCTTCCCACACAATTCGCATACCCTTGCCGCCGCCGCCTGATGCTGCTTTAATAATAACGGGATACCCGCAGCGTTCAGCAATGGAGCGAGCTTGTTCAACGGTTTCCACCGCTCCATCTGACCCTGGTGTTACTGGCAGGGCATTTTTTTGTGCGGTAACTCGTGCCTGTACTTTGTCGCCGAGCATTTCGATGGTATCAGCAGTGGGGCCTATCCAGAACATACCGGCTTTTTCTACTTCGCGGGCAAATGCTGCGTTTTCCGATAGAAACCCTACGCCGGGATGTACTGCTTGGCAGTTTGTGGCAAGTGCAACGGTAATAAGCGCAGTACTGTTCAGATAACTTTTAGCTGACGGCGGCGGCCCAATGCAGACAGCCTCGTCGGCAAGTTTTACATGCAGGCATTCTTTATCAGCGGTTGAATAAACAGCAACGGTGTGTATTCCCATCTCCTTGCACGACCTGATGATCCGCACTGCAATTTCGCCTCTATTGGCTATGAGCATTTTTTTAATCATGCGTCAACTCGAATAGTAAAAATATGCTGATCAAATTCCACAAGATCGCCGTTCGTTATGAGAATATCTTCGATAGTGCCGTCAAACTCGGATTCCAGGGTGTTCATCATTTTCATTGCTTCAAGTATGCAAAGTGGCTGGCCTTTTTTTACTGTGGTGCCTTTATCAACATAGGGCGGCGCATCAGGGGACGGGGAACGGTAAAAGGTTCCCACGAGAGGGCTTTTGATGTGTACCAGGGTAGTATCTCTGTTTTGCGTTGGGCTATCTTGTGGGGCATTGGAGGTTTGCGGTATTTGGGTCGCCTGCGAAGCCGCAGCATACGGGGTGCCCTGTGACGCTCCTCCTTGGGGTGCCGGAGTGCCCGTAGGATTACTGCCGATATAGGTAGGTGCTGTGTAAACGAGCGGCTGCGGTGTTGCAAGCGATTCTTGATACCGAAATGCCGCTTCTTTTTTTAACGTGAATTCAGTGTCTCCATCTTTGATATGCAGGAACACTGAGGCGCCTTTTTCAAATTTTTCCAAAAGTTCTAAAATAAATGTTTCTTTCATAACTGCTTCTTATCGTTCGTATAAAACAGACACATGGTTAAATAGTATCAAAGCGGCTGACTGCGGCTTCGTAATCGATGCCGGCGATATCAAAGCCGTTAATGGCTAAAAAGTCATGCCGGTAACCGGCTAAATCGGTGAGCTGCTCGCTGTTTTCGCTCGTTACCGTTTGCATGAGTGCACTCACTTCTTTTTGTACGCTCTCATCCAGCTCCCAGTCGTCCACCCGGATTCTCGATTCGGCATCTACCGGTATGGTGCCGTCTTGAGTATAGAGCCGCTCTTTGAAAAGGCGGTTCATTTGTTCAATGCAGCCTTCGTGCGTTCCCTTGGCTTTCATCACTTTAAACAAGGAAGCCAAGTAGAGGGGGATCACGGGGATAACTGCGCTCGCCCGCGTAACGAGTCCTTTGTTTACCGATACAAAGGCGCGTCCCTTGTATGAGCTCATATTCTCAGTGAGCTTGCGGGCGGTTGCTTCAAGGTGCTCTTTGGCCTTGCCGATGGTGCCTTTCCGGTAGAGAGCTTGCGTTACTTCCGGACCGATGTACGAATAGGCTACGGTAATGCAGCCTGGTGCGAGAACACCCGCTTCGTGCAACTTTGTAATCCAGCGTTCCCAGTCTTCGCCGCCCATTACTTTTACGGTTGCGGCTGCTTCCTCAGCAGTGGCTGGCTCTGCGGAAATCTCCGTTAATGCGCCGGTAAAGGGGTCGAGCGTGTTGCCGGTAAACGGTTCGCCGAAGGGTTTGAGTACTGATTGATACATAATGCCAGTGTCTGGATCCGTGCGGACAGGACTGGCCAAGCTGTATATCACGAGGTCAAAGTGCAGTCCCTTCGCTTGCGCTGCTTCTATGACGTGCGCTTTTATACTATCAGAAAAAGCATCTCCGTCGATAGTAATAGATAGAAGATTATCGGCTTGAGCTGCGTTATCGAAAGCTAAATTATTGTACCAGCCTGAGGTTCCCCATTTTTTTTCGCTCCCTGCTTTTTCAAATGATACCCCGACTGTAGCGGCGCGATAGCCAAATGCCGCTGTGATTCTGCTGGCAAGGCCGTAGCCGTTAGAGCAGCCTACTACCAGCACGGCGTGGGGGGAACTTGCGGTACTCTGATTTGCAAAATAAGTTTTGGTACGGGCAATTTGATTTTCCACTTCTTTTTTGCATCCTGCAGGATGCGCATTAATGCAGATGCTGCTGCGTACCATTGGTTTTATGCTCATGTTTTCTCCTCTTATGATTGCTATGCGCCTTGCCGATCTTTTCCAACAAGGCACATCCATTCAGCTTCTGCCGCGAGAGTTTCGCCTACATACGCTTTGCCTGCTTGTTTTATCATATGCTCTGATACGCGTAAATTGGTGATTTCCATGCGGACGGTATCATCGGGACGCACCTGCGAACGAAATTTTACGTTGTTGACGGCTGCTAAAAAAAAGAGTGCTTGCTCTTCAAAACGTTTTTGAAAACGCAGGGCAGCCCCGCCTGCTTGCGCCATTGTTTCGATGAGGATCACACCCGGTACTACGGGGTATTCAGGGAAGTGGCCTTTAAAAAAGAATTCAGCTTTGGTGAAGGTATGTACACTCACGCTTCCCGATTCATCGGCGCTCAGTATTTCATCGACAAACAAAAATGGTTTTCGATGTGGGAGTAACGATTCAATATCTTTAGTACAGCTCATGCGTTCACCTTCCTAAAAACAGTGACCCCATTATGCCCGCCGAAACCGAGTGAGCCCGATGCGGCGCAGGTGATTTCTCCTGCAACTCCCTTGTTTGGCACGTAGTCTAAATCGCAACCTGCTTCGAGATCAGGTTCTGTTAAGTTGATGGTCGGGGGATAGAAGCCATCGTCGATTGCTTTAACGCAAAAGAGCGCTTCGAGCGCACCGGCTGCACCCAGACAGTGACCTATCATGGATTTGGTTGAAGATATTTTCAGGGCATAGGCGTGTTTTCCGAAGGCTTTTTTTATCATCGCTGTTTCTGCAGGATCATTTATAGGAGTGGACGTGCCGTGCGCGTTATAGTACTGCACTTGTTCAGGCTGTACGCCTGCGTCAGCTAAGGCTTTGGTTATTGCAATGGCGCCGCCGTTGCCCGAAGGATCCGGGCTGGTAAGATGATACGCATCGGAGGATGCCCCGTAGCCTGCGAATTCAGCGTATATTTTTGCGCCGCGCTTTTTTGCATGTTCATATTCTTCGAGGATGAGAATACCGGAGCCTTCGCCCATGATAAAACCGCTCCGTTTTTTGTCGAAGGGGCAACAGGCTTTGGAAGGGTTGTCATTGTATTCGGAAGCAAGGGTTTGCAGCACGGTAAAGCCGCTGATGCCGAATCCGGTAATAGTCGATTCGGTGCCGCCTGCTACGCAAATGTCAACGCGCCCTGACCGCACTAAGTCGAGCGCATTGCCGAGTGCGTCGGTGCCCGAAGCGCAGGCTGTTGCAATAGACCACGAAGGGCCTTGTATGCCGAACTGCATACTGATATTGCCTGCAGCTTCGTTTGGGATGAGCAGAGGAACCGTCATAGGCGGTATGCGGTCGTGCCCTGAGAAAAAATATTTTTTGAACGCTTCTTGATAGATTTCAAATCCGCCTATGCCGTTGCCGAGGATAATACCAGTGCGGTCAGCTTCGATGGTTTCTTTTGATAAACCGGCATCCTGCATTGCTTGGATTGCAGCGGCAACTGCAAATTGGGTAAATCGCGCCATTTTTCGTGCATCTTTTTTATTCATGAATTGTGCGGCATCAAAATTTTTTACTTCCGCCGCTATTTTAACTTTGAATTCACTGCAATCAAAAAGCGTAATATTTCCGATCCCGCAACGGCCTGCTTTTATTCCTGTCCATGTTTCATCGAGGGTATTACCAATTGGGGTTACTGCCCCAAGTCCCGTAATGACAACTTTTCTCATGTAAAACTCCTGGTTAAAGCATTGTGCAGCTGTAGAACAATGCAGCATTTATATTTCCCAGCATCGCAACGCTGTTTAAATTTTTGTTTTGCATAGGCCTCTATAAGGTTTCAAAAATTATGCATACTAGTATATCTTTTTTTAGGTAAAGTGTATAGCAGTAGGGGCATTTCTACACGGAAATCAATTTTTAAGTGCAGGTATCAAAAAAGAGGAAAAAGTGCTAAAGT
>JBQNBR010000022.1:0-27275 GCA_052169815.1 Treponema sp. | reverse complement strand
TTGAAACAAAAAAAATCTTGGATTCCGTGTCATTTGCTATAGAGCATAAGCAAACCATAGGGCTGATTGGGCCAAATGGGAGCGGAAAAACAACCTTATTAAAACATTTGTACCGTTCTCTTATTCCTCAAGCAAATACGGTTTTCATTAACGGCACTGCAATAGAACAACTCTCATACCAAGAATCTGCACGGATGTTAACGGTAATGAAGCAAGAATCTACAAATGAATTTACATACAGCGTGTTTGAAATGGTATTGATGGGGCGCTCTCCGTATCGGCAATACTATGAGTCGGATACAAAAGAAGATAAACAGATTGCCTATAATGCGCTTAAATTTTTAGGCATGGAGCAGTTTGCACAGCGTGATTTTGCTACACTTTCAGGAGGTGAGAAACAGCGGGTGCTCATTGCCCGCTCCCTTGCACAAGAAGCGGAAATCCTCATTTTAGATGAGCCTACGAATCATTTAGATGTTCATTATCAGTGGGCACTGATGGATATAATAAAAAAAATGAATAAAACAGTACTTTCAGTGTTCCATGAGTTGAATTTGGCGGCCAATTTTTGCGATTATATTTTTGTACTTGCAAATGGCAGCATTGTTGCACAGGGAACGCCGCGTGAACTATACACACCAAAGCTGTTTGCAGACGTGTTCCGCATAGAAGCTGATGTTATTTTTAACGGCACGGTACCGTATATACTCTATAAGCGTGCAATCGTTTCGTAATGCTGTATGTTGTATAGGAGCGGGAACTCAGCGCGAAAGGAATTTACAAACCCTGTTGAGCATATTTTTATGAAAAATAAGCAGTATCATGACAGTGGGGCATTTTTGCCATTATACCACCAGCTAGACATTTAATAGAATTTGCAAATTGCTTTCAAAAAGTATCGATTGATAAAAAAACTAAGATTTGTAAATTGTGAATGATGATTGACACTATCATATCAATATCAGTTTATATTATTTAAATTTTATATATAATAAAATAAGTAGGTTGCAATATTTAAGAACCTGTTTTTTATAAAATGTTCTTTTGGGGTGTATTTTGAAACTTTTATACAAAAAACAAAGTATAGGAAATTCAATAAACATAAAATAAAGAAACTTAAAAAAAAGTACGAGAAAAAGAGATTAAAAAGACAAAGATATATGGCAGAGTTAGAGCGGTATCGTAGGATAGTTGCTAAAAACGAGGTGGTAAAATTCCCTGAAAGATTATATCTTGCCAGCGATAATGAAGTAATTTTTGCCTTAGTTGAAAAAATTGAAAAAAAGGAGAATATTGTTTTAGATTTTTCTACTACAATAGCCATTGATATAGGAAGTTCTATATATATAAAAGCTTTTATAGATCATTTAAAATATGAGAAAAAAAAATATAAAATACTTTGTTCGCCAAAAAATAAAAAAATGCGTCAGATTTTGACACATATTAAAGCATATGATTTTAATATGAAAATTACATATTCGGATATAAAATGCTGGGAAGTTAGAACTTGGTATAAAAATGACAATGTTAATTATGGCAAGGTAATGATGGAAGAAATACTACCTAAAGTATTAAACGGTAAAATTGCATCAGAAAATTTTTCATATATAGCGTCTTCATTGCAAGAAATTTTATCTAATTGTTCGGAACATGCATATATTAAAAATGATGAATATAAAAGCTACTGTTTAATTGCAGGAGTATATGAAAATACGTATACTAAATCAAATTCATTTGCTTTTTGTATCCTTGATAGAGGACAAGGGTTTAGATCTAGTTTGGAAAAAAATGGATTGATCGAGACAATATTCGAAAGGTTTAAAAAGAAACCAGATTCAGATGTATTGAAAGCTGCTATTAATGGAAGATTTGCATCAAAAGCAGGTGGTGGAAAATTAGCTGGTAGAGGGGCTGGTCTAGCAAATGTTGTAGAAAATATCAAACGTATAAATGGTCAGGCCTATGTTTATAGTGATAAAGGTTATTATGAAGTAAACCGACAAGAAGATAAAAGTCGTGAAAGAAAAATTCATATAAAAGGGTCAATAATAGCGATGATATTACCTATTAATGAGAAACATAAAAATATACAATAAGAGGAAAATTATATGGCAATATTAGACGTTTTAAAAGATTGCGGAGAAAATTATAAATATCAAGGCCCTAGATTTATTGCGCTAGGTCCCGATTCAGGTGAAGAATTTAGAGAGAATTATCTTATACCATGGTTAAAAAATAATAAAGATGCCGCTGAGCTGATTGTTAATTTTGAAGGTACCGTTGTATATACCCCATCTTTCCTTGAAGAAAGTTTTGGTGGTGCTATACGAAAAAGTTATGAAGAAGTACGGAAGATAAAATTTATAAATATTCCTTCTAATGAGGAAGTAAAATTAAAAACATACATTGCAAAGGCTCAAAAAGGAAAAAAATGATTCTAGTATCTTCTGCTATTTCAGGTATTGTTGGCGTATTACTCGGTTCTGTCATACAACTTATTTATATAAATAAAGTCGAAAAAAAACACTTGAAAGATGATTATAAAAAAATTTGTGTTGCGGAATGGATTGCTTTCATGAACCAGACGATGGAGTTAATTAATAAGCCTAAAATATATAATCATATAATTTTTAATCAATATATTGATCAGAAAAAATTACTTTTATACTATATCGAGAAAAATAAAAAAACAGAGAAATTAATAGAAAAAATAGAAGAAAAAAAGGATACGTTATCTCTAGGCGATTATGCAGAAAAAGCTTTAAATACCAAGGATAATTCTCCCGAAAAAGCAAAACTTATGCGAGCTGTTGCTATATTAGTTAAAGACGTTATCAAAGAAGTATATGATATTTAATTTTCTTGATACCTAAAAAAATCAGTTTAGGAGTCTGTTTAAATTCTTCGTAAAAGTAGAGCAAGAAAGGCTGAAATAAAATGTAAAGAAGTATTGAGTTTGTGCTCGCAGTTTTTCTAGTGTCTTCTACACTTTTCCAGCCATGCAAAACTTCGCTCTACAATCCCCCAACGAAATCTGACTGAGTTGTTTGCAAGGTACCTATAGGTATATTTAATAGACCAGTTCGGAAACTTCAGTTTCAGAACAGGTTACCTTAAAATGCGATGTTCGCGCATCGCACCTTAAAATGCAACAGTTGAACAAAGTGTGAACTTTGGAAACTGCTGCATTTATGCGCGGAACGCGCATACGTTAATAAGCGATGTTTGCGAAGCAAACTCGCCGTGTTTTTAAGCGGTACATTTGTACCGCTTAAAATAAACCTACTATTTGCACGATTTAGAACTCGCACGTCCTGGTGCGATAACGGAGTTATCGCACCAGGTCTAATTATTAATTGAAACTTTCAGGATGTAAGCCTTTTGCTAACACCTACACAAATCAGTGCAACAATAATCAATAGTCCTTTTTTCATAATGGTATCTCCTTCGATATATATCCTTATTGCGGTGATTTTTCCCACCGTAATTCAGCAAATTGGGTTTTGTCATAGTAAATGTAGGTTGAGCCTTTATGTTCATACGTGTCATTGATATATGCAATGAGCTGCGTGTCGTAGCTATCTGTTTCGATAGCACACATTTTTTTTATACTTTGCAAGGTTTCTTCAAGTGAATAATATACGCGGTCAAAATGGGTGGTTTTTAACAGACGTATTTCAGGGATAATGTTCATGCTGTACAAAATATTAAAAATGATATCAATTTTTGGGATTAAGACAGCGGCGGGCTTTCCGGTAATAGCCGCTACCTCCCGGATTTGTTTTTCAAAAGTGCTTTCGCTTGCAAACCAATGAATATACACCCGCTTTCTTGCAGCTGCGTTCATTTTTTGCAGGAATTGCCGGATATCTAGCGTGAGCAAAGAGAGTGAGGACACAACAACATCGTATTGTGTTTTTAAAACATAATCCTCCCAAAAACTTTGAACGGCTTCTATATTGGTGATATTCCGTTTTTTTGCTTCGTCATAGAACACCTCAATCATGCCGCAAGCAGGCTCTATTGCAGTAAGCCATGCGGCCTTTTTTGCAAGCTCAAAACTGATGGTACCCGGTCCTGCCCCTATTTCTAATACTGTATCGTCCGGTTCAACGTGTATATGTGCAGCTCTTTTTTTCCCATCTTCCCAAATTCCGGTAAAAGCAGCATATTTTTCAGCCTCTTCCTTGCTGGTGTTTTTGATAGCGGTTCTATCGGCAGTGTAAAGCCTACGCTGAATAATTTCTTTCCATAGACGATTATAATTGTTTTCCATTATGCGCGCTCCATCTCCCATACACTTACGGCATGCTTTTTGAGTGTTTCACTTATAAGATGTGTGATAATACATATTTTTTTTCCGCGTATCTGCACCAGTACCTGTTCTATTTTTTCGATATTTTCTGCATCGATATTAGCAAACGGCTCATCGAGAATAACTACCGGCGTATCTTGCAACAAAGTCCGCACTAAACTGAGCCGCTTTAATTCACCGCCTGAAAAACGGCTTTCAATATGGGTAAAGGGGGTGTGCAGCATATCCTCTGACGCGTATTGTTCAAGACCGAGTGTGCGCATAAGATTAAAAAGCACAGTGCGGTCATACTGTTTTGACAGGCTAATGTTATTTTGCAGCGTATCATCAAAAAAGAAAGGCTCTTGTGCAAGGAACGCAATATACTCAGCAGTATTTTCTACATGACACACTTCACAGCCGCCTAAAGTGAGCGCTCCGGTACGCGGTTTTAATAGACCAAGTAAGAGCTTCATGGCGGTGGATTTGCCGCTGCCGCTTTCTCCGCATATAATATGAATGCCGTCTTGCGTAATTGTTTTGCATACGTTCTGTAATACGGGCGTTTCTGTGTATCCGTATGATACGTGATCAAAAATAATGTCAGTTGATTCAGGGTGTATGCGCTGCTTTTCCTCTTTGGCACAGCTTACGAGCAGCCGTTTATAACCGTTAATGATGGTTCGGCTCATAATAAAGCGGTTGACATACATTGCAATATAATATACCTGCCCTTGTAGTTCGTTAGCAAACGAGGCCGCTGCAATAAAGGTGCTTACGGTAAGTTCCTGTGCTTTTAATAGATAAAGACCGTAAAATACTACCGCAATCACGCTCAAATGCGAAGTAAACGTTGAAAATACTTGTACAAAAGCATTTGCTGCAGAAAGACGGTATTGCAGGTTAATGACCTTATCAACTGCTGCACCAAATTGTTTTTTTATCCACGGCTCACAGCCGGTATTTTTTATTACTTCAAATCCCTTTTGCCAATCTGAAAATTCACCTAAATGAGTATGAAATGCCTTCATAAATTGTGATTGCCGCCTATCCAGCAGTTTTTTTAAAAGCTGTGGTAGGAGTGAAGGCAGTAAAATAAAAGCAATACCAACACAAGCTAAACGGTAATGGATGTACAGCAATGCCGCGCAGCAGATAATGGTTTCGCTGATAATTTGTCCCATGCCGTAAAATGAAAAGTAGTAGAGCATATTAAGGGAGGGAAGTTGTTGTTGATAGTAGGATAATTTTTCTCCTTCCGGTATTGCATAAAAATCTTCGTAATCAGCTTCTATCCATGAATAGAAAAGCCCTTCCCGTAAGTCTTTTACCCGCAACGTTCTAAACCGCTGCACAAAGTAATAGTAAAGTCCGTGCCCCGCACTGCGTAGCACCATAACAGCCAAAAAAGCTATCGCATAATACAGCACGTACCGGATATTTTTTTCAACTGCTGCAGCGGCAATAAAGCCTTTCACAAATTGAAATAAGGCTGCTGCCGATGACGAAACACATAAAAATAACACACTGAGGGCGATGTACCGTTTTTCCGGCTTAGAAAGACGAGGCATATAGCTTTCCTTCCTCCAGCGTATAAATTGCATCAGCGGCTTTTGTGCAGTCTTCATCTATCAGGTGAGAAATAATGATAACTGTTGCACGATTTGATAGTGAAAATAGTGCCTGTTTAACTTTACTGATGTTCTCGCTATCAATGTTTGCAAGCGGTTCATCAAAAATCATAACCGGACAGTTCCTGAGTATGGTCCGGGCAATGCTGATCCGCTTTTTCTCTCCGCCTGAAAAACCATACTGATCACCTACAATGATGTCTTTTAAATAGGGCGGGACAGCGTATTTCTCCAACCCGACACTTGATAATACTGCGGAAACTTCTTCCTCCGGTGCTTCCCGCCCTAACAAGAGATTATCCCATAAACTCGCCCGAAAGATATAGGCTTCCTGCTGCTGAATGGCAACAATGGAAGAAAGCGGATAAATAGCCTGCGGAAAGCTGCCGCCAATGGTCAAGCTCCCTGAATCGGGTGCATACATTCCTGAAAGGAGGCGCATAATGGTAGACTTTCCTGTGCCGGACGCACCTGAAAAAAACACTAATTGCCGCTCTTGTATTGAAAAAGAAATACCGTGTAGGATAACTTTGCGCTCAGGTTGTTCACATTCAGTTTTAGACGATGTATAGCTGAATACGAGCGATTGTGCTTTGATGTGCGTATGCGGCAGGCTGCCGGCTGCGGTACAAGCGGACGGCGCATCTTCTTCTGTCATAAATGCTTGCAGGGCTTGACGCGCCGGAAACGATGAGAAAATAGATTCAAGGAAAGAAGCGGTCCAAAACATCGGACGAGTTAATAAATCAATGAGACCGATGACGGTATAGTATGTTCCGGCTGAGAGTTTGTCAGTATAAATTAAATAGGCCCCATATATGAGTAGAAGAATTTCTACGATAAGCGTAACTAAAAAACTCATGCCGGTTTCGATTGATTTAACCGTTTCTGCTTCCATTTCTTTTTTGTACAAAAGTTCATTTACGGTATCATAGCGGAACATAATATAGTGCTCACAGGCAAAGGCTTTGATAACGTCAATGCCTTTCAGCCATGTTCTAAAAGCGCTTAAATGTGCATTCATTGCTTCCATTTGCGCTTTTGACGTATTAACAAGACGTTTTTTTAAAAGCCGCGGTACAAAGAGAGGCACAGCCAAGGCACAAACTGCAAGCGGCACAAAACTGTAATGGATTCGGCCAAGCGCAATGAGTACCATTATCGTTAACAGCACATTTTCTATGAGTAAAGCACCGGTAAAAAAATATTGCTTGTATACCGTGTCTAATTTATCGGTATAATCGGCATTAATTTGACCTTCGGAGATAGTAAGGTACGTACGCATACTTTTGTTAAGCAATGCTTCAAAATACCTTTTTCGTAAATACCGATCCGCATTTGTTAGTAGCCGCGCCTTCGCTAAACTATACACATACTGTAAAAGTGCGGCTGCGGTTAAAGCTGCACATACAAACAGCATACTGCGTCCAAGCGGATCGGTATTGAGCCCTAATGCCGTATCTAAAAGCCTTCCTTTCCACACTTCAAGCTGCATGGTACAAAAGAGCATAAGACCATACAGCATAACAAGCAGCGCAAGGAGTTTTTTTTGCCGGTAAATATAAGAAAACAGTGTTAATTTCTCCGTTTTTTGCTTTTATTTAAAAGCCTCTGGATGTAAGCTTTTTGCTAATATTTCCAGTGCATTGAGGTTTTGTATACCAGGGAATATCGAAATTAGGGGAATAACAATGAATTTATTGTTTTTAATTGCCGCAATATTTGATAATTCTTTGGTATGCTTTAAAAAATCCATTTTACGCTTTCCATCGTTTTCATAATGCGTGCCGCTTTCAGCAATTTCATATTCATTGATGATAATCACATCGGGATTTTCCGCAATAATCCGCTCAATAGAGGCAGGGAAAAATTGCCGCTCAACAGAATCAAAGACATTTTTTCCACCGGCAAGCTTTATAAGCGAGTTATAAAGGCTCGTGCCGCCTGTTGTGAAATATTTTTCATTGCTATGACTATCAAATACAAAACAACGTACCGGCTGTGCGTTTTTAAGCTTTTCGGTAACTGTTTTTTCACGTGCCTGTAATGATGCAATAAGTTCTTCAGCCTTTTTTTCTACTTTAAAAATCTTTCCTAAATTTCTTATATCATTGTAAGTATTTGCTATCGTACAGTTTGCTATATAAGAACCCTCACTTATGTACATATTGATATTATTCTGTCTATAATCTTCGATAGTACCCACTGCTTTAATATTAAAAAAATACGATGATAAAAAAATAAAATCGGGATTCTGAGAGAGAAGATACTCCAAACTAATCCCCTTGTCTTCAAGAGTCGTTTTATTTTTAAGCATATCACGGTATTCCGGTAAAACATCATTAAATGTATGGTGACCAACTCCAATAGAAATAATCTTATCAGCGAGTCCCAATGCCGCTAAGGTTTCTGCTTGCTCAAGCGACAAAGCAATAACCCGCTCAGGAACTTTTGTATACGTGGTCGTATGGTTAAAGTTGTCAATAACAACGGTTGTTTGCACGGCTTTTTCCTGTTTTTGGGGTTCACTTTCTTGTCCACCGCTGGCAAACATCTGTGCACTCATATAGACGAGCACAAAACAAATCCATAATACTTTTTTCATCTTATTAGCTCCTTGTATATAGTCAAGTATCACTAACAAATAGTAGCTACTTTTTATGCTTTATGCAATGCTTTATGCAATATAGTTGTTTGTAGTCAAAATAGCTCAGACGGTAAAGCACCTCTTACAATTTAACAGCTTTCAGTCTTGCAAAACAGGAATAATCAGCATATAATTAGGTATATGTTGATTATTGGTACGGCTCTGCAACTGCTGTCTCAGTGTTTATATTTTACAAGGAACGGCATTGACAGGCGTGAAAAAATTATATATCTTCCCCCCCCCCCCTAATTTTCCCCAACAGGAATCACACAGTTTTCAGCAATAACCAACTCATCGGTATTATTACCCATTTTTTAGGAGGTATACAATGAAAAAGCGTTTTTCTCTCCGTTATAAACTCACCCTTATTTTTGGACTTTTAGTAGTATTGGCCTCGCTTATCGAAGGTTTCCTTGCAGTCAGAACCGCCCGTAAGGCTGTAACTGAAAAAGTCGCAGCACATCTGATCGATAAGGCAAATGACGTTGCAGAAATAATTGATGGCCGAATAAATACAATATTTCAATTTATTGAAGGCCTTGCTCGGATGCCAGTCCTGCGAGACAGCACGCTCTCTTTTGTACAAAAAGCGCAAAGTCTTGTTAAAGAAGCTGAAAATAACGAAAAGATAGAATATTTCGGCATATGTGATATGCAAGGGAATCGTTATGATGCTTCGGGCGGTCATACCACTATCACCGATAGAGATTGGTTCCAAGCCGCAACACAGGGCAAAAAATTCATTGCAGAACCTCGTATATCACGTGGTACCAATAAACTTCAAATGATTCTTGCTGTACCGATTAAAAATGATGCTAATGCTATCGTCGGTGTATTAAGTGCTGCTGTTCCGGGCAATCTACTTTCTAAAGACATTAAAGATATCGTCGTCGGTAAAACGGGATACTGTTACATTCTCAATACAGCGGGCAGCGCGATTGCACATAAAGAAACAAGCGTCGTTGAACAAATGTGGAACAATAGAGAGAAATCAAAAAGCGATCCGTCATTACAATCCACTGCAAATTTTGAAAAAAAAGCGATAGAGACAAAAACATCCTCTATCGGCTATTATGAGCATAAAGGTGTAAAAAAAATTGCCTCCTACGCAAGGATGGAAACAGCTGATTGGACAGTCATCATCAATGCACCATCCAATGAATTTATGGGAACAATCAACACACTACGCCGTACGATGATCAGCATAGGCGCAATCATCTTAATAGTTGCGTTAGTCGTCGTATACCTTGTGGCCCACACAATCGTAAAACCTATTCACACTGCTGTATCCGCCTTACAAAATATTGCACAAGGTGACGGAGACTTAACCGTACGTCTACCGGTGCACGGCAACGACGAGATTACCGATATGTCCGAGTATTTCAACGAAACCATCAAAAAGATCGGCAGTTCCATTCAGCAAGTCAGTATGAATAGCACTGACATGAAAGGAATCGGCAACGAACTTGCTTCCAACATGAATGAAACCGCAAGCGCCGTGCACCAGATCAGCGCTAATATCGACGGAGTAAAACAGCAGGCAATGACCCAAGCTGCCAGTGTAACCGAAACAGCAGCCACTATCGAAGAAATCGTTCGCACTATTAAGCAGCTCAATAACAGCATTGAAATACAAGCAGGCAGTGTTGCACAATCTTCTGCTTCAGTAGAACAGATGGTTGCCAACATTGCTTCTATCGGGCAGACACTTGATAAAACCGATGCCGTAATCAAAAACCTTACAACCGCAACCGGCGACGGCAAAGCAACCCTCGTTACCTCCAATACTGTAACACAAAAGATAGCTGAAGAATCAGGATCGCTGATGGAGGCATCAAGCGTTATTCAGCATATCGCTTCACAAACCAACTTACTCGCCATGAACGCAGCTATCGAAGCGGCCCACGCAGGCGAAGCAGGCAAGGGATTCGCCGTCGTTGCAGATGAAATCCGCAAGCTCGCCGAAGAATCTTCAATGCAGGGCAAAACCATCACAGCAACCCTTAAAACACTATCAGGCGAAATTGAAACCCTTTCTAGTTCGTCCAAAACGGTGGAAGAAAAGTTCAACGCGATCTTTACTCTTGCTGAACAAGTGAAGGAAATGAGTGCACGCTTGACCGAAGCGATGGATGAGCAGGAAAACGGCAGTAAAGAAGTGCTCACTGCGATTAAGAGCATCAACACGGTAACAACAGAAGTACAAGCTGGCTCGGAAGAGATGCTCAAAGGCGGAGAGGGTGTTGCCGCAGAGATGCAAAAACTAGATGGGCTTACCCGTGTGATTACCGAAAGTATGAACGAGATGGCTTCCGGCGCCGTGCAGATAAGTAACGCCATACAAGAAGTGAATGAAATTACGCAAAAGAATAAGCGGAGTATTGAAAATTTAGCAAAGGAAGTTTCTAAGTTCAAAGTCTAATTTTTTGAAAATATGCAGGCACCTGCATTGCTGCTATGCTATTAAAAGGACACCTTCATGTACACTTTTAATAGCACTCTTAACGTATGCCGCCTCTATTTTCAAAAACGGTGACAACAGAAGTTTACATCATAGCGCTTGATAACTCTGTTTAAACAGTGCTATGAACGACAGTGGTTCTACGCAGAATCGAGTTCTCCTTGTGAACCCACCGTTAAAAAATATATTCAGAACGAACATTTTTTAGCGGACATCAATTTTTCATCAATCCTGAACCAGATTTCCACGCCTGTCCAACCTTTGCACCAATAGCATAATAGCCGTTTTGAAACTGATCGAATACAAATGCATTCAGCTTTGTCGGATCCACTTTGCCATTCTCATTCAACACCGCAGGATCGGCTAATACACCGATAATCTCCCCAACAACATAAAAACCGAACACTGCGTGTTTTGCTTCAAGTACCTTGCACTCCAGCGTAAGCGGAAACTCTTCAATTATTGGGGCATCTACCTTTCCACTTTTAACAGCGTGTAAGCCGCTACGCTCAAATTTATCCACCATAATATTCCCACTTGCAATGCCGAAAAAATCCGCCGCTTCTATATGCGGGATATCTGCAACGCTGAGTGTAAATGCCCGCTTGTGTTTTAAATTCGATGCAGTCTTATGTGTCTCATCAATATTCATGAGCACCATATTCTCGGCACAAACCCCGCCCCACGCCATATTCATCACATCGATCTTCCCATCTTCGCTGTAAGTTGCAACCATCAGCACCGGCATTGGAAACAAAAAAGGATGCACCCCCAGTTCTTTTTTCGCGTTTGTTCTCATCGTATACCTCGTATATCGATTATAATCGAAATTATATTTTTTGTGTATTTGTTGCACGTAATTGGAAAACCTCGCATTCTGCAAATTGCCTGATCCCCCGCCTCCATCGCTCCGCTTCATAAAGGATTTAAATAACCTCAAAGATCAGCATTCGCAAAAATAATACAAAAGGTGCTTGATAATTTACGCTATAAATGATTATTATTGATTGATTATATACAGTTAGGGGGCAAATATGAATTTAACGATTATCTTTTCGCTTGTTTCAAATGTAGCACTTTTTTTTATGGTGATATATTTTTTATTTAAAATAAAACCAATAAAAGCAGCGATGGTATATCACAACAGAACGCAAGCAGAATTCATTGCAGCAGTAGGGATAACAGTAATATTTGCATTCTTGAATATTTTAGCATCGGTTGTTGGTCTTAAAATTGGAAATGCAATTATTAATATCAGAACCGGTATTGCAGTGATTGCAACAGTTTTAATAGGGCCGTTATCAGGAATAGTTATAGGTTGTATCGGGAGTATTTACCGGTATAGCGTAGGAGGCTGGACGGCACTAGGGTGTGCTACTGCTACTTTTTTTTCGGGACTTGTTTGCGCCGGTATTGCCTATATAATCCAGCGTAAATATGGTCGTTTAACATTAACGGTAAAAATAATTTTACTTTTTTCCTGTTTTGCAGGCTTTTGGGAAATCCTTCATACTATGGTTTTAGTTCCACTCCTCGGTGAAAAACCATTTGAAGAAGCCGCTTCAATAATGTTTAGGTTGTTTCTTTTTCCTCATGTCATCCTTAATGCCATCATTACGGCGACTATATTATTACTCATCGCAGATCTTGGTAAGCAGGAGCATGCAAAACAGCTCCAAGATGATGAAACTGCATTGCGTGCAAAACAAACGACAAATAATGCAGTAATAGAAACCATTAATAAAACACTTTTTAATCTAACGGAACAAGGTACCTTGCTTTCAAAAACGATGGAGCAAACCTCAACTGATGCTATCCATATTGCTGAAAATATAAGCAATTTAAAACAACAGTTAATGCGGCAAGCTAAAAGTATAACACACACAGATGGCACCGTGAAAACAATCATCGAAATACTCAATACGTTAGATAACTATATTGAGATTCAATCAAAAAAAGTTATGCACTCCTCTTCCTCGATAGAAACAATGATAACAAATGTCAGGGCTGTTACTAAAATGCTTGAAGAAAGTAACGCATTAATACAGGATGCACATACACTTACCATACAGGGAAAAGCTGGCGCAAAAAATGCAAATGAGGTAGCTGGAGAAATTGCAAAGAGATCAGGAGATCTTTTGGAAGCTGGTGAGGTTATTCAAAATGTCGCAAGCCAAACCAATCTTTTGGCAATGAATGCAGCTATTGAGGCAGCTCATGCAGGAGAATCTGGCAAAGGTTTTGCAGTTGTCGCCGATGAAATTAGAAAACTGGCCGAAGAGTCCAATATACAGGGAAAAAAGATTGCAGCAGTCATTAAAGAATCTTTACAGATTATCCAGAAATTAACTGACGTTGAAAATACTACTGAACAAACGTTCAGTCAGGTCTATACGTTGGTTGATAAAATTTCTGAACATGAAAACCGCATTTTGGAAGCCATGCAACAGCAAGAAAACGGAAGTAAAACAATTATTGCCTCTATTGCAGATATCAATGGTATAACGAATGATATTAAAAGCAAAGCAAAAGAAATGTTTGATGATGGTATTCATACTACAGAGGAAATGAAGAACCTTAATGCCTTAACAGCAGTTATTACTAATAAGATGCATGAAATGACGAATAGCGTGCTGCATATCAATGATGCTATACAGGAAGTACATGAAGTCACACAAAAAAATACTCAAAATATCCAACAGGTAGTACAGGCAGTAGATACCTTTAAATTATAGTACATCATTGTTTTATATCCCGTACCAATTCTGCATGGTCTTTACAAATTCGTACGTATAAAGCTTCTCCGCCATTGAATTTTTCTTTGCTTTTTAACGGTAAAGAAATATAATTTTCAGTAGTAACAATAGTTTGTTCATGGGCCGATGTTTCAGTAATGGCATATACAATTTTTCCTTCCCAGCGGGATCGGTAGGCTTCTTCTTGCTTTTGGGCTAAGATATGAAGAAGTTTTACCCGTTCGTTTGCGATGCGCTCAGGAATTTTGGGTTTCATATTCCAGGCGGCCGTTCCTGGGCGAGGAGAAAAGGGAAAGGCATGAATACCCGTCAAGTTTAATTCACGGCATAACGTGTATGTATCTTCAAAATCGTGATCTGTTTCACCGGGGAAACCCGTTATAATATCAGCACCGATAAAAGGATCCTTTTTTGCTAAACGGACGCGTTCTACTGCTTGATATATTGTATCTCTCGTATAAGTACGTTTCATAGCACGCAATATCGTATTGCTTCCTGACTGTACGGATAAGTGAAAATGAGGGCAAATTTGGGGATGAGCTAATACTTCCGCTAATGCATCGTCAATTCTATCGGGATATAGACTAGAAATACGGATACGGATGTGCGTATTAGCAAGGAGCAATTTTAAAAGATTTACAAAATCGCCTTCATCACTGGTATATTGAGATAAATTAACGCCTGAAAGCGTTACTTCAAAAATGCCGTTTTTTTCTATTTGTTGTACACGGTGAAGTATTTCTTTTGCAGGTAGCGCTACCGATTTACCGCGTGCAAACTTGATACAACAATATGAGCAGTTATTATTGCAGCCGTCTTGAATTTTGATAAGTGCGCGTGAATGAAATAAAAATTGAGGTGTATTGAGTGTAAAAGCGATTTGCCCGCCTATATCGGAATGACTTTTTAGACTGCATAAATGGGTTCGTATTGCTGATATAAAAAAATAACTATCAATATGTGACGCGCTATTTAGAAGTTGGACTAAAAAGGCTGGTAATAACGCAAGTTCTCCTTTTCGCTGACCTGGAAATGCAATAACATGCGGATGTATCGTTTCTATTTCTACTGGATTGAGTTGAGCATAACAGCCGGTTACCAGTATCACTGCATACGGATGTTCATGCGTTAAAAGGCGTATCAATCTTCTTGCTTTTTGCTCCGCCTTACTCGTAACCGTGCAAGTGTTCACAAAACAAAGTATCACATCTTCAGCTGGGGTAGCATGTTGTGGTACAAAATAAGCCGCAAGATAAGGGGCCTGTTGTTTCACGTCTTTAGCATGGAGAGGTTTATAGTGGAAAGATGATGATGAAGTGTCGTGTCTATGATTATAGATAGAAAAGCCAGCTTGTATCGCGAAAGAAGCAAAAGATTCTGATTCTACTTGATTAAGTCTGCATCCAAGGGTTTCAACCCTAATACTGTAAAAACTAACATCCATACGTCTGTATTAACAGTGTTTTAAAAATGTTTCAAAACACGTTCATATCCTTTTTGAGCATCTTTTGCATTTTTATTTAATTTTAAAGCCACTGAGTATGCTTCCAAAGCAGATTGATACTCTTTAGCTTGTTCTCGCGAATAACCAAGCCGCGTCCACCATACATTGTTCAAACCTTGTAATTGTACCGCTGCAGAAAATGCAATATCTGCGTGTCGGTACTTCCCCATGCGTAAATAAATTTCTCCAATATAATAGTATACTTCTGCTAATTTTATCCCATTTGGGATGTAAGCAATATAATCTTCAAAAAGATATAAACTTTCTCTGTTTTGTCCTAACTGGTATAAAGCTATCGCTTGACTCTCAATAAGACGCGGATCATATTGAGAAAGCCCTCTCCCTTTTTTAACCCATTGTATCGCTTCCTGGTACTGCTGCGTAGCGATTAATGAACGGGCAAGTACTACGTAAAGCTCAAGATTACGGGGTTCTGTTTTAAGTAAAGTAAGGCATATAGTTATTGCTTTCTGATGGTCACCTTCTCTTTGGAGAGTCAGAGCATCATCTTGAGTGTGCGCAAAAACAACTAGTGCAAAAGTAAGTAAAAAAAATACACAAATAGGCGTTTTCATGAAGAAAAATAGTTTTCACTGGCGGGTCATTGTACATACGCCGCTAAAAAATGAACCGCTATCTAAGATAACCTCGGAAGCGGTTATATCACCGGTAAGTTTCCCTGTAGGGAAAATATGTATAGACGTAACAGCAGTAACATTACCCGTAACAGTCCCCTTTATCACAATACGATCTGCAGTAATGTTGGCTTCTACCAAGGCATGTTCACTAATCATTAAATCGCTATTTGACTGAATAGCCCCCTTGACACAACCTTTTATGATAAAGGGTTTTTCAAATTGTATACTTCCATCAAATGCTACATCCTGAGCAAGAAAGGTATCATAATCTTCATCATCTAACTCTGCCAAATCTATCTTCTCAGCTTCTACCATAAAAAGAGAATAACCAGGATTAGCAATTATGGTCAAGAGGAAAATAAATCCTTTTATAACATATCCATGAAGAGGATTATTTCTCCCCTACTAAACATTATAGCAAGCGTGCAATTTTCTTTTTGTATATACGGTGCATAAAAAAAAGACACATAAGGACGGACACTACTTCTGCAATAAGATACGACCACCAAATAGTGTTGATATTGCCAGAAAGAGAGAGCAGGTAAGAAACAGGCAAAAGGACCACAAGCTGCCGTACAAAGGTCGCAATCATGCTGTATACAGCATTACCAAACGCCTGGAATACGGACGAAAGCGTTATCCCAATTGCTGCGCCTACAAAACTGCACGCAATGATACGCATTGCAGGGACACCGATACTGAGCATAGCTTCTGAGGCGTCAAACAATGAGAGAAGCTGCGAAGGGAACAGTTCAAATATTGCCGTACCAAGCAGCATTAGTCCCAATGCAAGGATGAGTGCGTCTTTTATCGTAGTTATTATCCTTAATTTTTGTTTTGCCCCATAGTTATAGGCAATAATTGGCACTATGCCGTTATTTAAGCCGAATACCGGCATAAAGATAAAACTGTTCAGCTTAAAATAGACACCGTAGACTGCGATAGCAGAACTTGAAAATCCGGCAAGAATTATGTTGATAAAATAGGTAGTAACCGAAGTTATCGAACTAAGTAAGATAGACGGAATACCTACTTTATAGATTTCGGCGATAATACGCGCTTCGGGAATGATATTTTTAATTTTAAAGTTGATTTCATGGTTTTTTTTAAGGTTGAAAAAGATAGAAACCAAAAGCCCAAGGGTATGGCCGAGTACTGTTGCAAGGGCTGCACCGCGTATTCCCATTTTAGGAAATGGGCCTATGCCAAAAATCAAAAGTGGATCAAATACAATATTGAACACTGCCCCTGAAAGTTGCGAATACATTGTGTAAATAGTATGTCCGGTTGATTGCAGCAGTCGGTCAAAGGTAATACCGAGAAACGCTGCAAAAGACATAAAAAATACAACGGTAAGATATTCTTCTCCGTAAACAATTATCGTGTCGCTTACTCCTTGTGATGCAAGGTAAAGGCGCATAAACATAAGACCGATGATTAAAAAAATGACATAATTGCAAAGTGCGAGAAAAACCCCAGTCATTGCGGTCTTATTTACATCATGCTGATTACCCTGCCCAAGTCTTCGTGAAAGCAACGCATTGACCCCCACGCCCGTCCCAACTGCAAAAGAAATCATAAGATTTTGAACAGGAAAAGCAAGGGATACGGCAGTTAGCGCATTTTCGCCAATTTTTGCAACGAATATGCTGTCAACAATGTTATACAATGCCATAATGAACATAGAAAACATCATTGGAAGCGACATATTAATTATGAGTGCCAAAATCGGCATGTTGCCCATTTTGTTTCCGGTATAGCCGGATAGCTTTACAGTTTGCTTTTTCATAAAGACAACTAATCGAGAAGTGCATCAAGCTCTGCAGAAATTTTTTGTTTGTCAAGCTTTTGACCGATTATACAGAGTTTTATCATCCGATCGCCAACGTTTTCATCCCATTCTTCTTGCATTTTGGGTTCTTGCAGTAAGATTTCCTCTTGCTCCTCTTTGGGCAGTGTCGCGAGCCATCTGCCTGACACCCCTGCTTGAATTTGTCTGCCGGTAGTTTCAAACACATATGCAATTTCTTGTTCATCACTGAACCATACCAGCCCTTTTGAGCGGATGATATTACGCGGCCATTTGCCTGCATATTCCTCAAGTTTCATTCTGTTAAAAGGTTTACGCCTATAATAAACAAATGATCCGATGCCATATTCATCTTCATCAGCACCTTCATGTTTATGCTCATGGTGATGATGGCAACAATGCTTGTGTTCATGCCCCTCATGCTCTGTATCGCTGTTCTCGTGATGGTGATCACAGTGATGATGCTCTTCGTGTTCATGCTCTTCATGGTGGCAAGAGCATTCTTCTTCGTCATCGTCTTCTTCTATACGTTTTTCAAGCTCTGCCACCCAACCGGCACTTTCAAAAACTGCTTCAAAGTCAAAACGCCCTGTTGCAAGCAAATCCTCTATCGGTACTTTGCACTGCGAAGTTTCTATTACTTTTACATGGGGCTGCAGTTTATTGACTACAGCACGTACCTTTTTCATTTGGTCTTCCGTTACTAAATCCTTTTTATTTATGATGAGTGTTGAACAAAATTCAATTTGCTGAACGAGTAACGATTCGACATCTTGCTCGTCCATATCTTCTTTTAAAAGTTGAGCTCCTTCGGAAAATTCATCTACGAGCCGTTTTGCATCTACAACGCTCACCACATTATCTAATTGCCCGTTGTCAATGGTTTCAATCGCTTGTGCAATCGGCATCGGCTCACACACTCCGCTGGATTCAATAAGAATATAATCGTACTTACCCGTTGCGATGAGATTTTCTATTTGCTTTACCAAATCGGTTTTGAGCGTACAGCATATACATCCATTGGTAAGCGGCACCAAACTGCTTTTATCTGTAATGCTGGCGCCTTTTTCAATGAGATTTGCATCGACATTGATTTCTCCAATGTCGTTTACAATTACTGCGACTTTATATCCTTTCTGATTTGCAAGGATCATGTTCATAAGAGTTGTCTTGCCCGCTCCTAAATATCCGCAGAGCAACGTAATCGGTACTAATTTTTCTTTCATGTGGCCCCTCGTGTGTTTAAATTTTCTTAAAAGGTTGAACGTCGAGTTTTATTTTTTAATAATCAGGGCGGCTTTTTGCGATACAATCGCAAAAAACAGGCTTTGCGGGGTTCCGCTTTTCGCTCCATTCCTACGCTTCGCTTCGGAACCGGCTTACGCCGGCCCCTACAATCCTTGCCGCAGGAAAACTCGAAATTCATACTAAAAAGTTTTTGCCGTACAATGAACAGCTATCCTTTAAATATAACGTAAAATGCCATTAAATGGAAGATTTGTTTTAAGCGGTATAACAGGTTGGGATATGAAGAGAGATCGTTCACTAAGCTGCATAGAGTATTTCCTTTGTTTTTGAAATATGTGCCCGTCTATATGGATTACACAATCCGGCAGGCTCAACAATATCAATAGCCCGTTTTGTAATTTTTTCAAAATACTCTTGAATATCAATGATATCATACAATGCAGTCATAACAATAATTTCCCTATGTACAAGTCCGTTATTATTAAAACACAAATGCAATCTCATTGGTGTTGTTTTTTACAATTATTTCTTCTATACAAAATGCGGTACCGCTTTGTACCGTTATCCTCTTGAGTATGTCTTCACTGAGGAGTTTTTCTATTCTTTCTGTGTATAAGATATAATCATATTCACTTATTGTACAGCGTAAGCGTATCAATGGCTCTATATTCGAATAATGTCCGTCGAAAATAAAGAAGAAAGGGCCATGCAGTGCATCATCTTTTATAAGAGCATATTCCGTTTCAGCATCTGCAAATTGTCCGCATTCAGTTTCACTGTATTTTTTTAAGTTTTCAATAAAAGCCAGCCAGCTTTCTTTAGTATCTACAGTAATGCCTATTTCAAAATCTTTATGTGTATGAAAATCATTACAGGGCAGTAGGAGTATTTTTAAATTATCAATAGATATTTGATAGCCTATTCCCGTTTCATTCGCCTGATCGGTGATTTCAATTTCTCGATATCTAATCCCATGTTCATTGCATATATGAAGTATGTCGTTAATCTTTTCCTGCCGTAAAAAAATACTTACACAGTATAATTTTATCATAAAAAATATCCTCCGTTATTATTTGTCCTGCATCAAATAGTAATATATCTAATGAGGCGGCGGAACCTGCATTGTACAGCAATGTCAGTTCGTAGCATTAAACATATACACAAGCTTCGTCAGTTCCCTTTAATTTAAAGCCAATAAAATGATTGTTTCCCATTTTCATCATCTGCATAAGAATAAAATAATTCATAATATTTTCACAGTTACTTCTTTAATTGTCATTTTTTTACAAACAGTGGGATTATTTTCCCACTGCTGTCACCTTATCTAATTACAAGTCAATAATATATGCACAATTACTCTTTTGTAATCGGCACCCATAATTCCATATTGTAGTTTTTATCATACATATCGCCTTCTTTGTAAACTTCAAAATCAGGAGTGCCAGCATGGCAATACCCCTGTTCAGGGAAGAAAGTATCCATAACATATTTCCAGCCTTGATGAATACAGTCAGGCACTGCACCTTTTAATTGCACTACAGCGTATTCTGCTTCGGGAATGTGCATAACGGATAACCCAAGTGCTTCTGCTTTTTGTTCGTCGGTGCAATCGTAGCCCGCCATGTAATTAAAGGAATTGCAATCTTTCACATCATAACATGCGCCGTAGCTTTGCCCGTTTCCCACAGTAATAAGTTCCTCATGCGAAGCCTTATCAAATAAATCATTCCACACTTTCGGGAAATCGGTTGTTTGATTAGACTGAATGCATAAGCCTGCAATCGAAAATGCTTTTTTCTTTTCAATTCTAATTTCCATAGTTTTTCCTCCATTAACGGTTAAAGATAATTTTACAGGAGAAAATGATTTAAAGCCTTTTCCGTTCCGTACTTCGCTCGGACTTGCACCGTGAAATTTTTTAAAAACGGCAGCAAAAGAATCAGGCGATTCATAGCCGTACTTCAAAGCAATATCTATCACCTTTTCATTACCATTTCTTAAATCCACAGCAGCACGGCTTAGCTTCCGCAATCGGATATACTCAGTTAACGGATAACCGACCAGTATTGAAAATATTCTGCTGAACAACGGGTACGAATAATGAGAAAGATGCGCAATTTCTTTTTCATCAAGTTCATTGTCGAGTGTATTTTCGATGTAGTCTATCGTCCTGTTAAATGATTGAATACTGTTCATCTTTTTCCTGTATTATTATGGAAATTATATAAAAAAGATATCTTATCGTCCCGATATTTTTTGTACAAATTTTATAGGATTAAATGAGTTCTAAAATTCTAAGAAAAAAACTTTAAAACTTTAATTTTCCTTAACGAATTAATTATTATAATTACTATGACCGTCCAAGCAACTTTCGTGACAAAACAAATATCAGCATTGAAGCGGGTGTTAGACAAAATTACTTTCCCACAGTTTGAGAATAAGTTTTCGCATTATTAACAAAAGTTCGTAAATCCATCTTGTCAAAATACTCTTTTTGCCATTTGGTATAATCGAAGCGTTCTCTTCGTACAGCGGCAATAAAATATTCTGCTTCAACGACTCCCATAGATTCTACAAGACATTCCATACCGCGAGAAAGAAGCTCTATCGTCGCTGGCGGTTCAATCATTTCAGTCATCATTTTCATTACCTCCATTTAACAAATCTATGAATTCTATCGGATTAAGCAATTTTACAGTATCGCTTTTATACTTCAACATACCTTTATTTTATAAAAAAACACACCTTTCTACCACAATACCCATCAGAATAAATCAGTAACCGGCAGATTAGACCTATCTTCACTTCCCTGGCTTACTATGTATCGAAGCGGCAAGGGAACCTCTTTTCTAAAACGATGAAAACCGCTATAAATTGACGTATGAGTGCTACGAATACTATCGATGCGGCCTATTTTGATAAAAAAGCAGACCAGTGGGACGCTTATACTGCACGGGTGAAACGGGCGGAACATATATATAAAAGCATAGCGGCAGAGATTACCATACACACTGATGACACTGTATTGGACTTCGGATGCGGAACGGGATTACTCGGTTTTAATTTTACGGATAAGGTCAAGAGTATTACCTTCGCCGATACTTCTGCCGGTATGCTTGAGCAAGTTAAAAAGAAAGCTGAAAATCTACCGGCCGGGACAGTGAGTGTGCTCAATGTAACAACGGAAGCCATACGGGAAACATACACTATCATTGTGTCGCTTCTTGCCTTGCACCATGTGGAACAATTAGATGAAACGCTTTGCAATTTATCGGCTCATGTGGCCAAAAACGGTTATATCTGCCTTTCCGATCTTGATATTGAAGACGGCAGCTTCCACTATCCGGAGGTAGTTCCGCACAATGGAATAGATCGTGAGCAAGTGCTGAAAGATTTGGGTACAAGCAGTATCCGCATCATCTGCAATAAAACAGTATTCATTGAAGAAAGGATTGTAGGTGGTAAAAAGAAAACCTATCCTATTTTTTTAATTATAGGAAAACGATAGAGAAATATCGATTGTTGTTTATACTTGACAATAGATGTTTTTTTTCGTAATAATGTTAGTAATTGTTAACTAATTGTAGGGGATTGTTATGAAAAAAAAGTATGTTTTTGGACTTTTATTTATTGTTGTTGGACTCACGTTATTTTTTGTACCGTTTGTAATTGCTCCGGTTTGTAATCCTATGGCAGAGGGGAAAGTTATGAAGTGTTTTTGGGCTGGCAGGGCCGTTTGCGGAGCAGGTGCTTTGATTGCCTTATTAGGTTGTGCTTTTAGCATTATGCAGCATGTGCAAACAGGCATAGCAGTTGCTAATATTTTAATTGGTATTTATACGAGCATGTTGGTTACCGTAATAATCGGAACATGTAAAGTGCCTACTATGACCTGTAATATGCACACAAAACCTACGGTGCTTCTGATTTCAGGAAGTTTTATTATAATAAATATCATTTACTTATTTTTAACTCGGAAAGATCATTAAGGACCTATTATGCTTTTACAGGTAAATGACGTTTCAAAATCTTTTGTGCGCGGGAATAAATCCTTTTTTGCTGTTAAGGACGTAGATTTTTCTATAGATGATGGCGGGTATGTAAATATTATCGGACGTTCAGGAAGCGGAAAAACAACTTTTCTGAATATGATATCCGGGATATTGGCGCCGGATTCGGGGACAATCTTGTTTAATGGCGACGACATTACCAAATATCATGATGCGGAAAAAAGCTTATACCGAAATGAAAGTATAGGCTTTGTTCCGCAAACGATAGGCAGTTTACCGAATTTATCGGTAATGGATAATGTCCGCATTCCTCACTTTTTGTTTACCCGTGATGGCGATGGAAAAGGCAGGGCGATGATCCTGCTTGAAATGATGGGAATCGCGCATTTATGCAATGAGTTGCCAAGCAACCTTTCGGGTGGAGAAACCAAAAGAATGCTTATTGCGAGAGCCTTAATGAATGCCCCTAAACTGCTTATTGCCGATGAGCCGACGGCTGATCTTGATACTGCAACTACGCAAGAAGTAATGGCTGTAATTAAAAATATAAATGCACAGGGTACCGCTATAGTAATCGTTACGCACGATACTGAGATTCTTCCGGCGGGAGCCCCTGTGTATGTTATGTCAGATGGTTGCCTTACATTTCAAAAGCCGGGTAAGTAGGTATCTATACTTCACTGCTTGAGGTAAAAAAGAACTATAGTTACTGTTAGGCTGGGTCTATTGAAAATTCAAGTAGTTGACAATTTGCAATTTCTATATGAAAAAATTCTTCTATCGAAAAAGATTTGAAATACGTATATAATGTGGTAATCACTACACCGTGGCAGACAAAAAGGATATTTTCTTTAGCCGTGTGTTTCTTTTTTATATCTTCCAACATACTGTATGCTCGATGCGTTACTTGCGCTAGAGATTCGCCCGATGGAAATTTTATAAACGGATTATTAAATATATGAAGAAATTCGGGTACGTTCCATTTTTTCCCTTCAAAACTGCCGAAATTCATTTCTTTTAAACGCTCATCGGGTATTGCTGTAATACCGAGCGCTTTTTCAATGTAAGCTGCGGTACTTTTTGCTCGTTTAAGAGGAGAGACATATATAGTAGTAATATTATGTTTGGGTTGATCGAGCTTCAATTGGTTTGCAAGAGCTTGGGCTTGGAGTTTACCTCGTTCTGTGAGTTCAAATTCAGAAATACCGCACGCTAATTCATTTACATTTGCATCGGTTTCACCGTGCCGGGCGAGAAATAGTTTCATTTTGATATTATAACCTCGATACAGTAGAAAAGGCAAGACCAAGACATATAGTGAATCTTGCTTGCAAAAAGTGCCGTGTGGCTACCGTTTCAGCACCTTGTACATCAATATACCTATTACTAGCAGGAAAAGCCCTGCGATATCCAACAAGCGCAATACCCAGACCGAAAAAACGGCTGCGGGAAGATACAGTCCGCCAAGCAGCAAAAAAATGCTGGTGATAATGAAAATGAGTCCGCATATTTTAGTTCCGGTTCCGCTCATGGTTTACGCTCCTTCTTGCCACGGGTCAGCGGCATTATGGGCTTGTGTCATACGGTAATACAGCCCGCGCTCTTTGACCAGTGTCTCATGGGTGCCCTGCTCTTGGATTTCTCCGTTATCGATGACAAAAATACGGTCTGCTTCGCGGATGGTTTCCAGCCGGTGGGCGATAACCAATACGGTTTTTCCGCGGCAGAGTTCGCTTAATGCTTTCTGTATTGCCTGCTCGTTATCGGCGTCGATACTTGCAGTTGCTTCATCTAAGATGATAAGCGGCGCATCTTTGAGGATGCTGCGCGCAATGGAGATACGCTGAGCCTCGCGGCCTGAAAGAGAAGCCCCGCCTTCGCCGATAACCGTATCGAACCCGTAAGGAAGCCTCATAATAAAATCATAGCACTGAGTTTTTTTTGCCCAGATTATGCAGCACCTCTTTATCCCCGTAATTAAATGACACGTTTTTAAATGCTATTTCCGTATCGGCTGTTTGCGGCAAGACGTCGGTTCCTGTATCCTCAAGCTCTTGCTCGTTGAAGATTTCGTTAATACGCTCCAGCGCAGTCTGCATGATCGCCAGGATGCCGGTCTTTTGATACAGCTGCTTGAGCGGCGTAAAAAGCGTGAACGCAAAAAACATGCCGGCAATAAAGACGGTGCTCGACAAAGCGCCGCGCTGAAACAGCCATATATTCAAGGTAAGCATTGCGGTCATGCCGGTACTGTAAATGATCAGTCCGTAATGAGGGCGGCGGCTCCGAATAGCGGATGAAGCGCAAAGAGAAAGGCTGTCAAAATAACCTGCGCTGCAATACTGCTGATAGCCTTCGAAATTGCCATCATTGCCTGCTCTTCGATAAATACCATATCGGCCGACAGCACGGAGCTGATTTTTCCGATATTCCCCGTATTAAAGTACCCCATTGGTAGGCGGCGGCGATGCCTACCTAGCTCAAGCCGCTTTTCTGCAAACACGTGATACCCTGTTCATGCTTGCAGCCTGTTTGTAATATTTTATAGACCGCCTGGATGGACAACAAAATGAGCATTGCCGCCGCTGCGTACGCCGCCGTTTTGAACTCCGCCTCTCCTTTGATGAGCATGCCGATAAGCTTTATGGCAACCATAAGTGGGGCATTTGCCGCAACCGCTTTTAAAAAGGTAAACACATACGCCAAGCGGATTTTTTTGGCATACTTGCTGCTAAACAAGAGTAATTGATGAACCATTGCAATCATAACCGATGTTCCCTATTGAGAGCTCCATCATAGCGTATTTAGAAGAGTTCTGCCAGTGCGGATTGTCTGTGAAATTCCGGCTTGTAATTCATTCCTTCTTCCGCTGAGTATTATATTAAACCTGTTCTGTAGCAGGAGTTTCGGAATAGATTTATTTATAAAAAAGAGCCTGAAAGGGTTTTCCCCTTGAATTTTGCTCTTACCGAATTACTTGTTACTTTGGGATTAGAGGATAAAATCGTATCAATGGCGCCGGGTATGTACAGTATCGATGATGTTTTGCCTGAACATCGCAACGGATTTAAAAACATACGTGTTTTAGAGGGGCTTAAATGGGGTGTACCGTCTTTTGAAACGGTATTAAAAGCTAATCCTGATTTTGTATACGGAACCTTTTACAGTTTTTTCCCGCGTAATTGCGGCGAAGCATCCGGGTATTTGGATCAGGGCATTGCGGTGTATGCAAGCGAAGGCACTTTCGTTGAAGATGCAACAATAGAAAATACCTATAATGACATACGGAATATAGGGAAAATTTTTAGCGTACAAGAAAAAGCTGAAGCGCTGATACAAGACATGCAGCGTAAAATAGCTTCAGTTAAAGCGGCAATCGATACGGTTGAACCGGTAAAGGTAGCGGTCATAGATGGGATAGGAGAAGCGGACTTATTCAGTATTGGCGGTACCGGCTTGGAAAGTAAGCTGTTAGCTGCAGCGGGAGCCCGGAATTTGTTTGACTATGTGCAGGACCATTATTTTCATTTATCCTTTGAGGAGCTTATCAATAAAAATCCTGATGTTATCGTTATATTTGAACGGGATGAAAAAGGAGATGGGCAAAAAAAAATAAATTTTGTTAAAAACAAACCTGAATTCGCTGGTATTTCGGCGATAAAAAATAACAAATTTGTTATTGTCTCAAGTTTTTCAATGTTCCCCAGTCTGCAAAATGCTGATGCAGTGATGCACTTAGCTAAAGCATTACATCCCGATAAATTCTAGTTGAGTATATAAGCTGATCATTGAGCTCATCTATATGTGATCTTGCTTTATATAAAATATCATTTTTCAAACAAAAGATATAACAGAAAATAAAGAGGCAAAAATCACATCGGTACATGATTATAGCTTTGATAAAACGAAATATAAAACGGTTATGGACATTATCGATGGAGTATATAAAAGAATACAAAAAGCGATGCCTAACAGTGATATAGTGTTTTTTGATTTATCAAGAGAAGCCTTCGGGGTAAAAGTGGTCAGAAGTTTAATAATTGGAGATATACAGCGATTAAATACCCCCATGACAAATATTAGTAATAGAACATTTGAATTTCAAAAAAATATGGGATATTCAAATTATACGCCAAAATATACTGATTTATTTATGGGAAAGTACCCGCATTAGTATTAATCGTGTAGAGAGGCATCAATTTAAAATGAAAATGCAATCGAATAATTCTTCTTTAGAAGAACGGTTATTATAGGCATACTTATTTTTCTTGCAATT
>JBQNBR010000021.1:0-27348 GCA_052169815.1 Treponema sp. | reverse complement strand
ACCAGCACGCGGCATAAAAATTCCTTTTTTGGGGCAATTCCTCTTGCAATTTAGAGCAGGCCGCATTCTTGCCATTCTTGAAAGGTTTGCCCTTGCGAATGGTCAAGATATTTAAAGCTAAAACAGAGAAGCTCCCTTCCTGATTGAAGCTCTTTTCTTGCAGAAGAAAGTGCGGGCGGGATACATCTAATTTTCTTGGTCATGGTTATGCAATACCATAGTATAATAGTTTTTCATCGTTGTTTTAGAAATGATTTTGTCGCTGTTTTCAAGCGGCTCATAGCCTTGTCGGGCTTCTCGCCACGGCAATTCATTGTGCGTGCAAAGCTCTAATTCATACGAGGTTTTCGTGCCGTATTCGTCTAAAACATCGTTTATAAGCTGCAACTGCTCTTTTGATACTTTTTTTTCAAATGCGGTTAAAATTGGTTGTATTCGCTCCTGCTTCATAGCCTTTTCAGTGTGGACAGGCAGCTTTCCTTTATAGAGGTTCCATACTGTACGCACAACAGGGCCGTGCACCCATGCTTCAAAATCTTCAAAGATTAAAGGAGCGTCGAAGAATACAAGATGCCATGCGTCAACATAGTATATGAGTTTTTGCAGCTTCATGTGGTTTAATTTCTGTATATATGCGCAAATATAGCGTGATAGACTGATTGCCTTGACTGTGTTCATGTACTCCTCCTTTTGTGAAGATTATACCATAAAAAGCGCAAAAAGTCTTAAAAACACTATTTTAACCTATCAATTTTCCAATATTTAATGCCGCTTTGATTATTCACGCTACAGCAAGTGTTATAGAGGCAGTAAACCTTACCACACCCTCATATTTAGCCAATATTTTGTGTATTTTCCTTTTCCAGTTTAAAACAAAGAGCCTTATATGCCGCTACGTTTTGCCTGATAATGTCTTGATACTCCACCAGCAAGCGTCAAGACAGCAACAGGTATGGCTAGTAGTCTGATTCCGCTCTTTGCCGGTTATAAGCCATTCGACGGTGGTATTGAGTGCTTGAGCGATTTTGTAGGCTTCGTCAGCGCGCGGGAGATTGTTGTAGCGTTTTTGACCGTTATAAGAATCGTAGTTGATTTTAAGCGATTCTATGAAAGAGCGTAATGCTAATGTCGTTCTTTCTTTAACAAGTTGTTTCACACGGTCGTAAAAGCTCATATGGTAAGTATCGACGTGAAAATTGGAAATTATACCAATTTCACTATTGACATTTCGGAAATATTTCTAATTCACAAAAGAACCTCTAGCAAGTACGGTGACGCGGCTTGTTAGAGGCTTTTCACCCGAAAATCCCTCTCTGGCGGTTTTGAGATGCGTCACCTCAAGACCGCCTTTTTTTTGCCTTTAAAAAAGGCAGGAGGGATGAAAACACACAACGAGGGAAACATGATGAGGGGGATGGCCAATGGTAACGCATGGTAAATAAACAGTCGGCAGATTAGGCCTATCTTCACTAAACTGAGCAAAGGAAAAAATCAGCATACCCCGACGCAGAGCATCGGGGTATGCAAGCCTCCGCACGAATCACATCCTGTCTATAGGGCTTTGAACGCCTAGACCGCCGCGGTTGAGGACATGGGTGTAAACCATAGTGGTTTTAACATCGCTGTGGCCGAGAAGCTCTTGGATGGTACGAATATCGTAACCGGCTTCCAGTAGATGCGTTGCAAATGAGTGGCGGAAAGTGTGGCAGCCGATTGGTTTCGGGATACCTGACCGTAAAACGGCTTCATGCAAGGTGCGCTGAATAACCGAAAGATCAATGTGGTGCCGTCCCTGCTCGCCTGTTTCTTTATTCCGCCATCGGCGTGTTTGGGGAAATACCCACTGCCATGCCCAAGTTTTACCGGCATTGGGATATTTTTTTGCAAGAACAAACGGAAGCGGCACCGAACCGAAACCGTCCTTGCAGTCTGCCTTATGGATACGGCGGACATGTTCTAAATGCTTTTGAAGCGGAAATTTAAGCGAAACAGGTAATACGGTTTTACGGTCTTTAGCGCCCTTTCCGCAGCGTACCGTAATTTCGTTTTTAGCAAAGTCAATATCCTGCACTCTTAACCGCAAGGCTTCCATAATCCGCATTCCTGCCCTTAAAATTCAGCAGCCGAATAAAATATCAATTTTAGAGGATGCTGAATGAGTGCGCGGAAAGCGCATATAGCCACTTCCTTTGGAATTACATCGCAAAAGAAAATCAAAGTAACATTCACTTCTTGAATCGCAATATATGCAACCGTGAGAACACCCTCGATAGATATTCATACCATTTTTAGCTGATAAAATCCCTTTTGCCTGTACAATGTGCATAAAAACAATATATCAGAAAAATAAATAAGTAATAATACACTGCATTTCCTTGTAAGACACTGTTACCTTGCAGTTCTAACAACCTTGCACTTATGTTTACGTTATTTTTTTCGATATTAAAGATATGTTCAGAAAAGCTTTCTATAGTATTCCGTTTCTTTTTGTTAGTGTATGCGTGCAGTTGTATGCAATCGATTTGAAACTTGAACAAGCGGATCTTGCGGTTATTCAAGATCCCAAAGAAGCAGGCTATCATTTTTACATTAGAAAAAAAGCAGATATTGCTTCTATTCTTATTACGGAAACCAGTAAAGATTCAAATAAGAAAGCAGACAACTTTGCATACCGCAGCCCTGACTATAATAGCATTAACGGGGATGAAAAACGGATATTAGACGGAAAAGAGTTGGAAGCAAGTGCGAAAAAACTTTATAGTTTGATAGATTCTACCCCTGAAGAAGATACTCCGATAGGGGAAGCCTTTCATGTATGGGTGCCTTACATTATTGTCTACGGATATGAGTGGAGTAGAAACGGCGAAGTGCAGGTGTTGGACGGTACTTTTTTTAATATTCGCACATTTGAAAAGCCCTATGCCGATTATACAGGGGCCTTTTATGATAATCCCTTTGTGCTGAGGGTAACGCAAGAAACGGTTAATACAGCTGATGCAAGCGTGTTTAATGAGCTTGCCGTCTCTGCGTTTACCGAACTTGCGGAACTGGGTAATACTCCTATAAGATATGCCAAACGCTGTGATGATCTGATGCCTGCGATTGAAGATGCCCTGAAACCGCAAGGCAACAAACGGCTTGATCTTTTGTTTGTGCTTGATGCCACTGAAAGCATGAAGGACGATATCCAGATCATCCGTGAGCGGCTGCCTGAACTATTAAAAAAACGGCTAGCATCGTATACTACCTATCGCATAGGCCTTGTTTTGTATAAAGACTACAACGATGAGTTTGTGATTAGGCGGGCTTGCCCTTTTACGCAGGATATAAAACGATTTTACAAAGCGCTGTCAAATTTCAACGTAGCTGGCGGAAAGGATATCCCCGAAGCGGTATACGAAGGCCTTGAAGCAGGATTGCGCTTTGATTGGCGCAAAGAGGCAACGGTGGATAAGCGGTTAATCCTTATCGGTGATGCGCCACCCCATCCGCGCCCACGGGGTGCTATTTCAAAAGAACAAGTGTTAAAGCTGGCCGCTCAAAAAAAAGTAGGCGTTTTCCCTATTATACTACCCCATAAGCCTTCGTACTAACGACTGTGTTCGGTATTTCGATAAAATTGCACGGGATCATGTAAGTAAAAGGGTTTTTGCTCAGGAGGAAGAAACAGCGTATGTAAAAACGCTTCGGCTGATGTTACGAGCGCGCTGCGTTCCACCGGTTCTACCGATGCAATACGCCACCTATCGTGTGTATGCACGAGCTGTACGTTGTCTCGATAAAAGTATATTTGAAGCGGAATATGCCGCTGCATGTCATCAGCTGCCTCCTGCTCTTGCGGAAACAAGGGAAGCCAATAGTAAAAAGACACCTCGAAAGCGCTTTGTTCAGCGCTTGCTGCTGTGCGGCGCTGCACTGCAAAATGTGAAATGCCATAGATTAAGCCCCCCTGTAGTAGTTGCTCAAGCGTGGGTTCTGCTATGCTTTGCGGATGGACACGAGTGCAATACGCATGTAATACCTGCATACATTCTTCAGGCGTATAATATATTTTTTTGCGCTCGTATCCTTCGCGGACGGTACCGGCGATGAAAAGGTGCATAACCAGGTGATCATAGTCAGTATGTACCTGTTTTTGTGTGTAGTGTTCAAGCTGGGCAATCGCCTGATAAAACTGCGTTACAACTGCGTCATCGGAAAGGTGGGCGAGGGGAGTGGTTTTGTTTTGCACGGCTAAAAGCATACCGATAGCTAGGATCGTCATGCAAAGGCAGACAACCCGTATTTTGTGCCCCTGCTTTTTCCACAAACGCTGTACGCTGCGTTTGCGTTTTTGCCGTGCGATAAAGCGCTTTATGTGGTTGATGTGAGGTTCACAGCGCTGCCCAGCGGCAAAAATGGGCTGATCGTGATATGAGCATAAGCAGCTGATGGTTTGTTGAGCTGAATCAGAGGCGGTAAGCGTGAGGCCGGTATTCACCGCAGCGGCAAACGTGCGGTGCAAGGTGGGACAGAACAGTTCGATAGGCACAAAAGTGGCATCATGCATGTGCTGTATAAGCTGCTCTTGGGGTGGTAGAGGCGGTGCTGGGTGGCGTTCCTCTGTGCGAGGCGCGGCGTGCATACTATGAGCGAAAGCCTGGTCGCTGTTAAACGGGTGCATACCGGTAAGGCAGGTATAGATGAGCGCGGATAACAGAAAAAGCGGCGGGGCATAAGGCGGTGCACTGCTGCCTGACGGGTGTGCCCACGCGGTATGCCATTCCGTTTGAATTACGGTGGAGTGCGCCTGCATACAGCAGAGAAACAGACGGGGTGGCAGGATGATTAGCTCGTGCTCGCTGGTGGTGAAAAAGCACAGTGGCCCTGCCGCCGCTGCATGGTGCAGAAATTCTGGAGAAAATACATGACGGCTGCACGCGGCGAGCGCTTGAGAAAAAACTGACAGCAGCAGCTGCACGACTGTTTCCCGTGCGCTGCACTCTTGTGCCACATCACCGGTATAATCTGGTGTATGAACCACAAGCGCCCCCAACGTTTGTATGTGTTGAAACGGTAGGATAAAGTACAGGTGCTCTTTCTGCGTGGTAGGTTCTGTGAGGACTATTGGTTCATTGAGTATAAAGGTAGATACTTCATGTTGTGCGGTGATTCGACAGCCTTTTTCGTGTAAAAACTGAAGGAGCCGTGCATGAGCTGCTTGACGGGGTGTATGCCCGCTGTTTATGCAGAGCCGGCTCACCCCTTCTATGGTGCGCTGTTCAAAGAGCGGGTATGCGACTAAAGTTTGGTTATTTTCCATAAGCGGTGTATTTTTTGATTTCTGAAATCTTCAGGAATGGAAGCGCGACTGATGTCTTGTACCGAAAAGCACTCTCCGTGGTACATAAACGATTCGGCGGGGCAGGCTGCTTGGGGTTCACAGAGAAGCATCGCATCAAAATGGAACCGGTGGGCATTGGTTGAAAAATAGAGCACACCTTTTTTTGCGAGTACTGCGCAGCAATCCCAAATGAGGTGCTGCCAATGGCGGTTAATATCGAAGCATTCGCTGGTGCGTTTGGAATTGGAGAAGGTAGGTGGGTCGCAAATGATGATATCCCATGTGCGCCCTGCGGTACGCGCGTCTTTAAGAAAAAGGCGTACGTCGCTCTGTACCCATTCGCTTTTGTGCGGGTTGTCGAATCCGTTGAGGCGCATATTATCTTGCGCCCACTGTAGGTAGTTTTTTGATAAGTCGACGGAACACACGTGGGCAGCTCCGCCTGCGAGGGCATGGATAGAAAAGGCTGCCGTATAGCAAAAAAGGTTTAATACCGTTTGGTTTTGTGCCGTATCGGCAAGCGCGAGACGGGTAGGCCGGTGGTCGAGAAACAAACCGGTGTCAAGATAGTCTGAAAGGTTAATAAAAAAGAGGCATGCGCCTTCTTGTACGATAATACGCTTTTGGATTGCAGCAAGTTTTTCATATTGGCTGCGGCCTTTTTGTCTTTTTCTCAATTTTATATAGATTTCGGCTGTGGATACCGCTAATGCAGCGCACAGCATCTGCTTGCACGAATCAAGATAGGTGTTATTATAGATCGCTGCCGAAGCAGATTCATAGAGCGTTAACACCACAAACTGACGATTGGTGTTATGCTCGGTATAAAGATCAACGCTCACGGGGATTTCCGGAATGTCTTTATCATAGAGTCGGTAGGCGTAGATGCCGCAGCGCTTCGCCCATTTTTTGATATGTTTATATCGCTTTTTTAAGCGGTTATAAAACATATCAGCTTTGAATGTGTATTCCATCTCAGCTAATATGCAGAATCACGGTAAAGAGGGGGCCAACGCCGCTTATAACAGGAGTGCTAGATTAGTCACTCGCGTGTTGAATGCGAGTATTCATCATAACGCCTAAAAGCGCATAACCGGAGGTGAGATCTTCTTGTTGCACTAACACTTCGTCCGGTACTTTAATCTTTACATTGCTAAAGTTCCAAATAGCGTCTATTCCCGCTGCAACGAGCTTATCGGTAATTTCTTGCGCCACTTGCGAGGGCGCTGTCAGAATCGCTAAAGCTGGATGTATTGCGGTAACTTGTGCTTGAAGATCTTTAATTGAAAAAACAGGAATAGCATGAATAGTGGTACCTATTTTTTTTTCATCGGTATCGAATACCGCGCAAATTTCCAAACCGTGTGTTTTAAAGCCTTGGTATCCAGTAAGGGCTGTGCCAAGATTGCCTGCGCCGATGAGGATGGCTTTTTGTAAGGTATCCCATCGGAGAAAATGCTCGATTGCTACTATAAGCTCATTAATAGGATAGCCTTTTTTGGGTTTACCAATGATTCCAGTAATTGCTAAATCTTTACGGACTTGAATTGGTTCTAAATGTAGCTCATCTGCAATGGTGGTACCAGAGATGTATACATTGTTTTCTGACTGGGCTTGCTTGATAATGTGCAAGTATGAGGGTAATCTTCTAATGGATGGTACGGCTGGAATTTTTATTTTTTTCATAGTATCACCTTATTATTTTTTAATGGCACTCCACGGTGCTCACTGAGTACGAGAACCTCGAAAAACTTCAGCTTTTCAAGGTGAGCTTTGCTCACCGGTTGTCTTTAATTTTCATTTGCGATGTAATTCTATAAGTATTTATCAGATAAATACTTATAGAATTACTCGTCAGCGATCTCTAAAAATTCAACAAGGTTTTAGAGATCCCATATATAAATGTTCAAATATTATATACTATTAATAAAAAAAACGTCAATACCGAATAATCCTTAAAACTGCAGTTATGGTGAACTTTATAAAAACATCTCTTGATAATTGTAGAAATCGTGATACAATAGACTTGTTTGATACCTTTGTTGTCGAACAGGTCGAATATCGCATTTCAAGGTAACCTGTTCTGAAACGGAAGTTTCAAAACAGGTTTAATATTAAGAAGTTGATTATGGTAAGATAGTAATCTCATCTGGTGCGTTTTACTATGAAAGAAGTTGTATATGCAGCGCTTGAACACACAATACCTCAAAAAAACACGCCGCTTGGGGCGCTCTACAACCGCAAAACCCAAAGCTGTTCGTTTGCGCTTTGGGCACCCTCCTGTGAACGGGTAACGCTCAATATGTACCGGCATGCCCATGATGCTGAAGCGTGGGCAGTGCTACCGCTTACTTACGAAGCGGCAACCGGTTTATGGCACGGTTCTTTTGCCGAAGAGGATCCTGAGGGCTGGTTTTATACTTATACGGTACACAACAGTGCCGGTATCAACACCGTACTGGACCCTTATGCCTGTGCTCTTACGGCCTATAGGCACGACGGAGCGGCCGGTAAGGTGGCTATCGTTGACTTACAAAAAGCATCGTTAAAACCGCTTCAAGAGTATCCTCATATCATATTGCAAAAACGGGAAGATGCCATTATTTATGAGGTATCGATACGGGATTTTACCATCAGTGCAGATTCTGCGGTGGTGCATAAGCCTGGAACCTATCAAGCCTTTGTCGAAAAAATTCCCTATTTACAGCAATTAGGCATTACACACGTGCAGCTTATGCCGGTGCTGCAGTTTTGTGCTACTGATGAAACTCAGCAGGCATACGAAGATTCCGGTATGGTGCACCACAATAATTACAATTGGGGCTACAATCCGCGTAATTACTTTACACCCGAAGGCTGGTACGCAAGCGATGCTGAGGATCCGGAAGCGCGTATTTTGGAATTGCGCACCCTTATTAACGAGTGCCATAAAGCAGGCATAGGGGTGCTTTTGGATGTGGTGTATAATCACATGGCAAAAACTGATTTTTTGGATCATATTGTGCCGGGCTACTATTTTAGAACGGATCAAAAAGGCAATTTGACAAACGCCTCCTGTTGCGGCAACGATCTGGCATCTGAACGGCGTATGGTGCGGCGGCTCATCGTTGATTCGACGGTTCACTGGGTACGTCATTATAACGTGGACGGGTTCCGCTTTGATTTAATGGGACTGCTCGATACGGAAACGATATTGGAGGCGTATACATGCTGCAAGCGCTATCATCCCGGAGTGCTTTTCATCGGTGAAGGCTGGAAAATGTATAACGGTGCCGCAGGGACGGCAGGGATGGATCAGAACTATATGACGCAAACCGACAGCGTTGCAGTGTTTAATGATGAATTACGGGATCTTTTAAAGGCGGGCGGTTTGTACGAAACGGGGCGCGGTTTTTTGACCGGCCAAGCGGTAGATAGAACGCAATTGTTTTATAACTGTATCGGCTTTCCCCAATGCAACTACCGATCTGATTCTCCGTGTGATAATGTGCAGTATCTTGTCTGTCATGACGGCCTGACGCTCCATGATACTATTGCGCATAACTGTAGTCTTGATGAAGCCCAGCCTGAGGAAAAACAAGCATTGATTGCGCGGATAAAACTGGCCAATGTTTTTGCGCTTACCTGTCAGGGTATTGCCTTTTTACATGCGGGGCAAGAGCGTGGGCGGAGCAAACCGAACCTCTGTAATGCAGAGGATGAGTGTATTGGAAAGTTCGTACGGAATAGCTATAATGCCTCTGATTCTATTAACCGGCTGGTGTGGACGCTTGATGCAGACTATGAAAGCCTTCTTGAATATACCAAAGGATTAATTGCGCTGCGGAAAACGTACGAGGTGTTCCGTATTGGCGATGCGGAAAAAATTCTTCGTGTGGCTCATTGGTTACCTTTGAGCGAAGACAATAAGTTAGTCTTTGGTTACTCAATAGATTGGACTGATGGGACATGGTTTTTGATCGTAAATGCGTCGATGTGTGTGCATACGGTGCTGCTTGACCGTGTACCTGAACGTCCGGTTGTTTTTGTAGATGCGGTAAAAGCTGCTGTCCAAGGCATAGAGAAGCCTGTAGGCAGTAGATTTGATAAAAATCGGGTTGTAATAGATCCGTGTACTGCGGTTATTTTCCGCAGTGCAAACTTATTTTCATAACGAAACGGAGGTGTGCGTATGAAAAAGGTATTTGGGTGCTTGATTGCATGTCTTTTATTGACTTCTGCGGTTTTTGCAGGTGGCAATAGCGAGAAAAAAGAAGGAAAGATTACCCTCAAAGTATGGGAATCAGAAGGTCCTGAAAAGGATTTTATGCTTTTTGCTGCGGAAGAATACAAAAAAACTCATCCTAATATTGAATTTACCTATGAACCGGTAGCAGCCGTTGATTCACGGTCTAAGATAGAGCTTGACGGACCTGCCGGACACGGAGCGGATATTTTTGTTGCGCCGCACGATCATATCGGCGCTCTTGTTGCAGGCGGTCATATTTTACCGGTGGAAAATACCTCAACGCTGCAAAAATTTGTGCCTGCAGCAGTAACTGCTTCGGGGTACCAGAGTAAAATCTACGGCTATCCTCTTGCAATTGAAACCTATGCGCTTTTTTACAATAAAGATGTGCTGCCGCAAGCGCCAAAAACGTGGGAAGAAGTAGAAACCTTTGCAAAAAAATGGAATAATAAAGCTGAAAATAAATATGCGCTTGTGTGGGAAGTAGGCAACGCGTACTTTGACTATATTTTCATGGGTGGCTTTGATGCGCCGCTGTTCGGTAAACAAGGCGATGACCGAAAACAGCACAACATTAACAGCAAAAATGCTATTACTGGTTTAACCTATTTCCAGAGCTTACGGTCAAAAATACTTGATATTCCTTCAACCGATGTAAGCGGTGATTTCTGTAACTCATCGTTTATCGAAGGAAAAGCACCGATGATTATTACCGGACCGTGGAAAATTGCTGATTTCAGCAAAACCAAGCTCAACTACGGTATTGCACCCATTCCTGCGTTCCCCGGCTCTTCTACACCTCCTGCTTCATTCTCAGGTATACGGCTTGCCTTTGTGAGTGCGTATAGCGAGCATGCCGACACTGCAAAAGACTTTGCACAGTTCCTTGTTTCTAAAGAAATGTTGACGAAGCGGTATGAAATGACCAAGCAGATTCCTCCCCGCGCTGATGTTACCATTAGCGATCCTCTCAGTAAGGGGATATTGGCGCAGGCTCAGTATGCATTCCCGATGCCTACTATTCCTGAAATGGGCGTTTATTGGTCAGCTATGGGAGCTGCCTTTGCGAATATTTGGGATGGCGGTGCTGTAGCAGATAAGCTCAATGATGCAGCAAGTGCTATGGAAGCTGCACAATAAACTAATTTTGTTATGTAAGGCATAGGGGATTGCGTGCAAGGCTTTATGCCTTACATACTCTTTGCGGAGATGGAGTAGTAACGTGGGTGTATCAAACGTGCAACGACAGGAAAGGGTATTCATTGATGCAAAAATTATAAAAAAGGCGTCGTCTGCATCAGCTTGTTTTATGGGCCTCGGGCAGATACTCTATTTAAAGCAGTATATACGCGGCGCTTTTTTTGCCTTTCTTGAACTATGTGTATTATTTTTTATTTTTTTTGATCAGGCAACTTTGGCTTTGAATGGTAAGGGGCCGATCGTACGCAATCTTATCGGGCTGGTTACACTGGGAGAAGAAAAGCCACATTTACCGGTAAAACTACGGGATCATTCTATTTTTATGATGATTACCGGTCTTATTACCGTGCTTTTTCTTGTTGTTTTTTTTGGGCTTTATATTGCCAATATTATCATGGCAAGAAAGTCCGCTGCTCTCTTGGTAGAAAAGCAGCGCTATCCTTCCCGTGAAGAAGTGAGGCAAAAGTGTATTGAATCTGCTTTTCCCTATTTCGGCTTGAGCCCTGCTTTGCTGTTGATTTTGTTTTTTACCGTATTGCCGCTTATTTTTTCAGCGTTGGTTGCATTTACCAACTATTCGTCGCCCCATCACATTCCGCCGAATAATTTAGTTGATTGGGTTGGTTTGGAAAACTTTGTCATTATGTTTACCTCGAAACTCACCAATAATTGGTTTTCCGCTTTTGGGCGGGTTGCGCTGTGGACAGTGATTTGGGCTTTCTTTTCTACCACCACCTGTTATTTTACCGGTATGATTTTTGCGGTTATTCTTATCGATAAACGGATTCAGATACCGAAATTCTTTAGAACGGTGTTTATTTTACCCTATGCTATTCCGGTTATGCTGAGCTTGTTTATTTGGGCAAACCTCTTAAACGGTACATTCGGGCCGATTAACCGCTCTCTTATGCAATTCGGCTTACTCAGCACCCCTATTAAGTGGCTCTCTGATCCTTTTATGGCAAAAATCACGATGATACTCGTCAATATTTGGATAGGCTTCCCGTATAGCATGATTTTGATTACCAGTAATATGACTGCCATTCCTGGTCAAATTTATGAAGCTGCTACCATCGACGGGGCAAATAGGTTACAGCAGTTTTTCCGTATTACGCTGCCGCTGGTGCTGTATCAAACCATGCCGATTTTAATTATGCAGTTTGCGGCAAATATCAATAATTTTGGAGCGGTATTCTTTTTAACCGCAGGCGGGCCGAATTTAAGTGATACGATTACCACGCAAGCAGGTGCCACCGACTTACTGATTTCGTGGATTTATAAGTTAACTTATTATACGCCGAATCTGTATAACCTTGCGTCAGTACTGTCAGTCCTCGTCTTTATTGTGTTGGTGCCTTTTGCGGTGTACAATTTTACCCATACCAAAGCGTTTAAAGAAGGAGAGCTGTGATGAAAAAGTATTCTGTTAGTACTATTATTGTACTTTTTATTCTGCATCTGGTTCTCGTCAGTACGGTGTTTTTTGTGCTGTATCCCGTTGCGTTTACCGTTGGTGCAGCCTTTACCAAAACCAATTCGCTTGCTGCAACGAGTATTTCTCCCATTCCCAAAGAGCCGTCGTTGTATCAATTCAAACGATTACTTACTCCTGCGGATAAGATCGTTGCAGGCACCACGGATGTACGCGGCACCAATTATGTAAAGTGGTACGGCAATACGCTTAAAATTGCGGCATTGAATGTGCTCTTTAGTTTGGCAGTGTGTGTGACAGCGGCGTATGTGTTTTCACGCTTTCGCTTCCCCTTGCGAAAACCCTTGATGGCCTCGATGATTGTGTTGCAGATGTTTCCCAGTTTTATCGGTATGATTGCCACGTATGTATTACTGTGGAAAATAAACGGACTAAATACGCATTGGGGGCTGCTGTTGGTCTATGCTGCAGGCAGTATCCCTATGAATGTATGGCTTATGAAAGGCTATTTTGATACGGTGCCAAAAAGCATTGAAGAAGCAGCCCGTGTTGACGGAGCGGGTTCTTTTACTACGTATGTCAAGATTGTATTGCCGATGGTAAAGCCGATGATTATGTTTTTGGCTTTAACGAGCTTTACCGGCCCTTGGATGGATTTTATTTTTCCGCGTTTAATTTTGCGCAGTGATGAGAAAAAAACCTTGGCGCTTGGACTGTTTGAACTGATTAACGGCCGCGCTAACGACAATTTTACCATGTTTGCTGCCGGAGCGCTGTTAGTGGCTGTTCCTTTTGCAGTGCTCTTTATGGCTGGCCAGCGGTTCTTGCTTAAGTCGCTTGCCGGTGATGCGGTTAAAGAGTAGGGGGATCGGTTGCGATATTGACAACCGTACTATTTTTATTCTATACTACATGCAAGTGTTTTTATGCCTGTACTCTTTTTTGCAGACACCACACCATGCGTTGTGTATAAAAAACATTATATTTTTGTATCTTTAAAGGAGATAATGATGAAGATAGCGATTAATGGATTTGGCCGTATCGGCCGTTTGGTTTTTCAAGCATTAGTAGAACAAAACTTGCTTGGTAAAGACAAATTGGATGTAGTAGCGGTAGTAGATCTTTCGACTGATGCAAAGTATTTTGCCTATCAATTAAAATATGATTCAACGCAGGGTAAAATGAATGCTGAAATCGGCACAAAGGGCGAAGACATATTGGTGATCAATGGTCATGAAATTAAGTGTGTTTCCGGAAAGGGGTTAACGCCTGCGCAACTGCCTTGGAAGGCCTTGGGCATTGATATTGTCATTGAAAGCACCGGTTTGTACGCAAACGAGAAAGCGTATGGTCATATTGAGGCAGGTGCAAAAAAGGTCATTATTTCGGCACCCGGCAAAAGCAGCGACTCTGCCAAACCTATTAAAACGATTGTTATGGGTGTTAATGAACACGAATACGATGCTACTAAACATCATGTCGTTTCGAATGCAAGCTGCACTACGAACTGTTTAGCACCTATTGTACACGTTATTTTGAAAGAAGGTTTCGGTGTTGAAACGGGCCTGATGACTACTATTCACTCGTATACTGCAACGCAGAAAACAGTTGACGGGGTTTCAATGAAGGACTGGCGCGGTGGGCGTGCGGCGGCTATTAATATTATTCCTTCCACTACGGGGGCCGCAAAAGCGGTAGGCGAAGTGCTTCCTTCAACAAAAGGCAAACTGACCGGTATGTCTTTCCGTGTTCCTACTCCTACTGGTTCCGTAGTTGATTTAACGTTCCGCGCAGAAAAAGATACCTCAATTGAAGCATTGGATGCTGCCTTTAAGAAAGCTTCTGAATCGTATATGAAAGGTATTTTAGGCTACTGCGATGAAGAAATTGTTTCAACCGATATTATTCACGATAAGCGCTCTTCAATTTATGATAGCAAGGCAACCTTACAAAACAATCTTCCGGGTGAAAAACGTTTCTTTAAGGTTATTTCTTGGTACGATAATGAATGGGGCTATTCAAACCGCGTTATTGATTTACTGAAATATATGACAAAATAAGAAAAAGCAGCGGCAGCACTCACCGTGAACTATCCCTATGTTTTTGAATTGTTTACTGCCGCTGCTTTTCACGATGCGCTTTCCTATGTAAAAAAACACGAATACCGCTGTGTAAATCTTGCTGAACAGCTCCTCCATTGTGTACAAAGCACGGATAATCCTTCTTATAAGCACGCTGCTATACTGTATAAGCAATGCAGAAAAGAAAGAATAGTAAAAGAGTGTAAAGCTATTGTTTTTTTAACTAACCATGATATTTTGCTGCATTGCATTGATGAAGAACTTCCTCTAGAGATAGTGCATGAACTCGCGCACCTGTTTTTGCAAGAAGCCCTTGCGTGTTCGCACATTCATGCAATTATTGGATTACGGATTCATACCGTATGCTTGGAAACCGTTATCACTGACTTTTTTAAGATGTCGTTTGCATTTTCGCAGGATTATTATCTTATGCAGTGCTCAAATATAGTTCGGCCTTTTCTTGATCCAATGCAGGTAACGCTCCCGTTTGATTGCATTACGGTGGAAAAAGCGACTGTTGATGATGTTGCTTCTCTTTTTCCACTGCAGACTGCGTACGAACGCGATGAAGTAACGTATAATGGCATTGAGATAAATCCTCGGGTATGTAAACTAGCCTTGTATGCTCAAGTGCGTAAAAGCTTTGTGTATAAGGTATCGGTAGATTCGCATATTGTAGCAAAAGCAGGTATTAATGCGTTTGGGATTAATTGTTTTCAGATTGGCGGGGTGTATACGCTTCCTGAATGGAGAAATCACGGTCTTGCCTCTTTTCTCGTTGCCCATATGGTGCATGCTCATTTGCAGGAGAAAGCGCAAGCGATTATTTTTGTGAAGCTCTCTAATCAAGCAGCTGTACAGGTGTATACTAAGGTAGGATTTAAACACTGTGGACTATTCAGGCTCACGTATGTAGAGATGACATAACACAAGGGATGTGTTGCGTACTTAGAAAGGAGGTGCGCCTCTGTAAAAGCGGGGAAATATTTTTTAAGCTGCATTAAAAATGAGCGAGAAAATAAATGCCTAAAAAAATAGCAAGGCGGGCTTTTTCTGCTGATAAATTGGTATTCTCTCCAATACATTCTATATAATACCAAAATAAACCAAAATCGGGAGCAATACGAATGGCGTAGTCTAAGAACATGTTTTGATTGATTTGTTCTCCGAAAAGCAATAGTATGATGTCCCGTAAAACGCCGATGCATTCCAGTAACAATGTAGGATAGTTAATATCCGATCCGCTTGCTTGCATAGAACGGCAAAAAGCACTGATGCGATTCAAAATATCTTCTTTTAAATATTCCCCGCTTTTATCTACCCATGTTTTGGTAACGAGCAGGCGGACATTTTTTTCAAAGCTATGAATAAGGCTTTGTTGGTATGCAGTAATAGCGCTTGACGATCCTGTAAATAGCTTTTCAAAAGAACCTTCTGCACTAAATACTTCTGCTATCGCTAAGGCATGAGTGCGAAAAACCGTTGTGTCGCTTGATGAAAGAAAATGCGGCAAATGCTCCGTTGCAGCTGTTTTAATGAAGGGCGGTAATGCTATTGCATCATCATTAAAAATAGAAGAATGCATACATCAACATGCGCTTTTATTGTGTTTTTGTCAAGTACTTGCAAGCATCTTTCACGGTTACCTTCAAGGGTAACCGTACGAGGAGATATTGCTGTGTTTATTCGTCTAGTATGCCGGCCTTGGTAAAAAGATAAAAAATCAAACTCATACCGGCTGCGACCGCAGAAGCAAGCACCATTCCTTTGAATTCGATTTCTCCTAATTTAATGGATATGCCGCTTAACCCCGTTGTAAATACAACCGAAGTGAGTATGAGGTTCTTAGGCTTTGAATAATCGATTTTGGAATCAACGAGTAGTCTTATTCCCGACGCGCCGATCATGCCGTACAGCAAAAAAGTAACGCCGCCGATTACATCGCCCGGAATAGTTTGAATAAATGCCGCCAAGGGGCCGAAAAAAGCCATCAAAATTGAAATTACTGCTGCACCGCCGATAACGTATACACTGTACACCCCCGTTACTGCCATAACCCCGATGTTTTCTCCGTAGGTGGTCGTGGGCACTCCTCCGACAAGGCCTGAGAGCGCCGTTGAAAAATTGTCGGCAAATATCGTTTTGTGCAGTCCGGGCTCTTTTAATAAGTCTTTTTTTATGATGTTTGAAGTAACCACTTGATGGCTAATATGTTCGCTCGTAATCACCAGGAGCACCGGCAGCATGGTTGCAATTGCTTTTATGTTGAATTGAGGCAGTTGGAAAGGAGGCAGGGTAAATACGTGCCGCGCGGTGATGAGCGAAAAATCGACAAGGTGTAAGCTAATAGCTGCTATGTATCCTGCAATAATGGCAATCAGAATAGGAATAGTAGAGAAAAAACCTTTAAAAAGCACTGAACCGAAAACCGCAAATCCAAGGGTGATAAAAAAGACGAGCATATCTGCGGTAGAAGCAGTATCGGTCATAACATTGGCGCCGATATTTCCGCCGCGGATTGTCAGGCCTACCAATTCAAACCCTATTAAGGCAACCACAGCCCCCATCGCTGCAGGCGGTAAGATAATATCAATCCATGCATATCCAAACTTATAAATAATAAGGGCGATAAGGCAGCCTAAAAGTCCTGTTACGATAAAAGCGCCTTGTGCATATTGAAATCCCATCGTTTCAATGATAAGGCCTGCAGGGCCTAAAAAGGCAAAACTGGAACCGAGATATGCAGGCGCCTTACCTTTGCTTATCGCAATGAATAGCAGGGTTCCTAGGCCGTTCATAAACAATACAATGCTGGGATCAATTTGAAAAATAATGGGAACGAGCACCGAGGCGCCGAACATTGCAAAGGTATGCTGTAGGCTCAAGGGCAAAAACAGGCCGAAGGGTACTTTTTCATCTACTTGATAGATTTTTTTGTTAGGCATAGATACATCTCCAATTGTAGGGAACCTCGAAAAACTGAAGTTTTTCGAGGTTTTCCTTAGATTTATTTGCGATGTAATTCCATAAGTATCGATTTTATAAAGACTTATGGAATTACTCGTTATCAGCTAAAAGCTGATGAGGCACCTTCTAAAAATCCAACAAGATTTTTTGCAGGTGCCCTGTAATAAATTTTTACTGCATAGCAGAGGTTAGCTCAGTATACACGATAGTGCGGGAAAAAGATACCGGTTTTTGACAAATAATTTTGAGTGCATCGATGATACCGTGTACGGCAGGTGCATGTTCACCAAGCAAACGGCGGATGGACACACCATATTCTGATTTTTCAGAAAACCATTGATCAATTTCTTTTTGCGTGATGAAGCGCTTTTCCGCGTAGTCTTGTTTTTGTACCGTTTTAAGCGCATACGCATAGGTTTTGGCAAGCTCGCATACCGATCTTTCTGTCCATGCGAACCGTTCGTGCTCATTATTTGAAAAAAAAGCTGTTTCTGCGCGGTAAAATTGCTCTTGCACGGTTGTATCGAGGTGCGTATCCTTGAGCATTGCAGCGAGGCGCAATCCTTTTTGGGGTAGTGGGAACGCAATGATGATTCGGGCTGTGTCGGTATGCTCACGTTGAATACGTTCAAAAAAATGAGCAAAGCCCGCCAGTGTTTGTGCCGGATTATATGCTACCACAACATCAAAGCTGAGGTCTGGGAAAAGAGGCGTGTCGGAGTGCTGTTTTGCATGGGTAATGTGCGCAATAAAAGGGCGCTGTAGTTCATCGTATTGCGCGGCGTACTGCTGCGCTTCGGTAAAGGTGCGCTCTTTTTCGTAAAGCCCCGCTGTACAGCCTGTTTCGATTATCCGTGCAATATGCCAGAGTAAAAGACTATCGTCAGCGCGGTACACCAGTACTCTATCGCTCTTTTTTAGCTGGGCTTTTTGTAGAATGCTATCCCGTATGGTTTCAAGCGTATAGGCATTGGTACCTTCAGTGCGACTTTGCCAGTCCTCATAGGCGTAACCTGATGTAGGTATCGACGCCGCGCTGTCTATTAGCGCTGCTCTTTGCGTTTCTCGTTTGGATAGCACTTCATTACGGATGTTTGCCTCGTAGCCGATAGTGGAGGGGGTATAAAATGCGGCGCCTAGCAGCGCATCCGGTAAATATTGCTGCGCTACCCAGTGCTCTTTATAGGCGTGCGGATAGAGGTATCCCGCCCCATGGCCGAGGTCTTTTGCGTCGCGGTTGGCATCTTTTAGATGATTGGGAACTTCCGCATTTGCTTTTTCCACTGCTTTGAGCGCGTCAAAAAATGCGAGTGTGCTGTTGGATTTAGGGCATGTTGCCAAATACAGCACGGCATGGGCAAGGTGATACTGTCCTTCTGGCAAACCAACTCGGTCAAATGCTTGTGCAGCGCTTGTTACCACGCCGAGTGCTTGAGGGTCTGCAAGCCCCACATCTTCGCACGCAGAAATGAGTAAGCGGCGGAAAATAGCATGAGGTGATTCCCCCGCACTCACCATGCGTGCAAGCCAGTACAATGCCGCATCAGGATCGCTGCCCCGTATAGACTTAATAAAAGCGCTCATCACGTCGTAATGGTAATCGCCGTCTTTATCGTACAGCACCACTTTTTGCTGAATGCTTTCTTCCGCAATAGTACGGTCTATGGTGATGGTGCTACCCGCAGGTGGCGGCCAGTGCTCCACCGATGTTTCAACAGCGAGTTCAAGAGCATTGAGAAAGCTGCGGGCATCTCCCGCTGCAGTTTCAATGAGGTGCTCAAGAGCGCCTTCAGTGAATGCAACATGCCATTGTCCGTATCCGCGTTCACGGTCTTGCAGCGTACGTGTGGCTGCTTGCTGCAAGTCCTTTGCGGTTAGGGCGTATAATTGAAAGATTCTACTGCGGCTCACAAGCGCTTTGTTTACCTCGAAAAAAGGGTTTTCTGTTGTAGCGCCGATAAAAATCACCGTTCCGTTTTCTACCCAAGGAAGCAGTGCATCCTGCTGTGTTTTATTCCAGCGGTGTACTTCGTCGATAAAGAGGATGGTAGTTTTGCCGTATATGGTTTTGTATTTTTCAGCTGTGGCAATACAGTCGCGGATTTGTGGTACGCCGGCGAGCACGGCATTTAAGCTGAGAAAATTGCTTTTGGTATGGTTTGCAATAACCTGCGCCAGCGTGGTTTTTCCGGTCCCAGGCGGGCCGAAAAAAATGAGCGACGATAGCCGATCCGCTTGTATTGCTCGCCTGAGTAATTTGCCTTTTCCAATGATGTGTTCTTGGCCAATATACTCGTCAAGCGTTCTCGGCCGCATACGGGCTGCAAGCGGTATATGGTTGTGCGCTGCTGCTTCGAATAAGCCGTTATTCACGATTCCATTCAAGCTGTGATGAATGGTAAAATCCCCAAAGGCCGGTATGCTTGGTGTTTTGTCCATCGAGCACGCCTACGTAGAGCGTATAACCTGTTTGGTGTGAAAAAGCTGCAATGGGGGTAATATTCCATTTACCGATGCTATTTTTATATTGATAATAGCACTCAGGCGCTATCGACGATTCAGCCGAGCCAACTGTAATTGCTTGTGCGTTACGCACATTGGCGTCCTTCGCTGTGAGTTTTATTTCTTCAAAGCCTTCTTTACCGCCGATGAGTACTAAGTTTTTTTGTGCAAAGTAGGTAACGCTTTGTGGTTCAGAGACCGTATGAACGCATTGTGTCCAGCTGCCATTATAGGCATAGAGCATCGCGCCTGCAAGGACAAAGATACCTCCTGCAGGCCCTAGGCATATTGCTTTCAGTTCACTCGTGGGACCGCCGATCGGTGCTCCGCTTGCATTATATATGCCCGTCGTGGTCATGCAGTAACCGCCGGCAGCTCCTTGCAAAATCCCCTTGTTCTTTCCTATTTCACTTGCTGCAGTGCCGCTTACTACATAAAGCTTTTTACCGTTTGTTGCAAATATAGTTCCGCTTCCGGTTACAAATGCTAATTCTTTTTCGGCAATCGGCTGCCATGCGGTACCGTTTAACATATATCCTTGACCGTCTATTGCAGCGTACAAAGTGCTACCGTCGGTAGCGATACTATCGCAAGAGGCCGGCACTGCGATACTGTTCCACGATCCCGTATCGCCGATTGTTTTACTGAACAGCTGCCCATTTGTTACATAGACGGTGTCCTTTATTTGTGCTATTCCGCGTATAATTCCCATTACCGATGCTGGTTTTAATTTTACTTCCTGTTCAATTGCGGCAAAAATAGGGGGGTTGCTGCAATGGGTGGCGGTAAAAAGGAGCAAAAACATCATCAACGTTACAATACTTGTGGATTTTTTCATAGCATTTCCTTAAAAATGATATCGGGCAGCAAAACCGATGCCTAAAAAATTGCCAATACGGTTATATGCGGTGTTTTTATACCATTGAGGAACAATATTCCAGGCAATATCGCCTCCGAATGACCACTCTGGCGAATATTGATAGAATACGCCTGCGCGGGGCCTCACAAAAGGGCTGGCATAGTGCGTTTCATTATACGATTGAATAGTACAACCGACATCCAAATTGATCGGAAAACGCAGTCTGTTTGTCGTAAAAGTGTAACTGGCTGTTAAAGCAATAGGAATAGCGAAGTATAAATTACTGCCCAGTGTAGGGTAAAATGCAAAGTTGAGTAAACCGCCTAAGGCAAATTTGCCTGCTATATGGTAGGTATAACCTAAAAAAATATTGCCACCCGGATAGATATTGGATTTAGAAATCAATTTGGAAAGCGAGAGGTTAAAAAGGGAAATGTCTAATTGTAGTCCCATGCTGATGTGCTGATCTCCCGTTCTGATAGGTTCATACGCATACGATTCAAGTGGCTGCTCTATGGTTTGCGCTTGCTGTGCATAAAGGCACACTATAGAAAAGCCAATCAAGAAAACTAGGAAAAGCCGCTTCATACTATTATACCTCTTTGTATCTCTCTAACTAAACTTTTTTTATCCATATATCGTAGATACATACTGTGCTAAAAACAACGGAAAGAATTTAATGGTTACATCATCCATGAGCTGTCCCATGCGTACAGCGCAAGTGTGATGATTCCCATGCCGATAAGTAAAAGCGGCGTGTTTCTCCACTGCCGCTGTACCGCTGAATCATCAATCCGTAATGAGATACTGTAGAGTAGATATGTCCATAGTATCATATTGATGCAGGCACTGACGATGATAACCAACAATTCTACATAGCTGAGCGCATAGTATAGTGCAAAATAGATTGTTCCGCAAGTAAAGAGCCGTTCTTCTCTTTTTTTGTATTTGTTTTTAAATACAAAACGCTGGAGCATATATTCGCAAGTATACACCACAAGTCCAATGAGGATAGGCATAAGAAAAAATACCGGTATGAAACGTGCGATATAGAGCTGCAGTATCCACAAACATGTTGCCGCACAGAACATAAGGGCTAAGTTTTGACCGATGATTTGAGCCCACGATAGCCGTAGTCGGACGTTTATGCAGACACGCTCTAAACCTATGCCGTAGGTAAAGATGATGGAGGCTGCGATAGTATAAAAGAATATCAGTGAGAGTATTGTCATGGGTTATTCCTGAAAAAGCAGTGTTGTTCGTTCTTCGAAGTTTCGGAACAGCCAAAGTCCAATGCCAAGTAGGATCAGTATGCCTGCTGAGCTGCCGAAAAATCTGAGCGGCAGCGGCAGCGGAATAATTTGGATGAATAAAAGACCAGACGGTGCTGGCAGAGAAAGCGTACCGAAGGCAAAAAGCTCGCGTATTGCCGACGCTGCCATAACGAGCAGTGCATACAGGAGCGGAATATCGTACGACTTATTATGTTGATAATAGGTGTCTACGCTCTTAATAAGGATATAAGAGAAAGCTGAAATATAGATATAGAGGGAAAGCTGAAAAATCAGCAGTGGAAAACACATTTGCAAAAGCGCGTGATAGAACGCAGTTGCAATGATAATAGTGGTGTAATGAAAAAAATAAGCAAAATGGGTGGCTTTTAACCGTATTCTTACCGTATTGTACAGAATACTCGTGAGAAAGAGGAACAAAAACTCACCCGCCAATATGAGCCCTTCTGCTAAATGGGCGGAGGCTGGAATGATGGGACAGAGCCCTAAAAAAAAGATAGCTGCTCTATTTTTCATGTGGTACTTCCTTTTTTGCCATAATAGCTTGAATTCTGTTTGTGTAGATGGCGATACGTATTGGGGTGATGCCATAATACTGAGGGGGGTGCTGGAGGCCATTCCCTGCTAAGCCGCAAAAACAACAGCCTTTCGATTGTTCATATAAAAAAACAGCTGAATAAATACCGTATTTTCCAGTGATGGGGAAAAGGAAGATAAGCGCCTTTTTTTCACCATATGTTGCGGATAATGTAGCGGTAAACCCGTGCTGCCGTTTTATATCGTCTGCAAAGCCCGTAATGCGGAGTTTTGAGCTGTCGATAGCGGTGGACGCTTCACAGACGTTTTCTGCAACACGGATAAATTCTTTTTCAGTAAACGCAAGATTTATGAGCGATAGTACGTATAAAAGAAAGAAAATGAATATGATAGCACCGCTTAAACAAGCGATTCGTATTAAAAGCTGTTTGGTTCTGTCATTCATAGCGAATCCCGTTTCTTTTTATAATAGTATGTTTCTGTTTGTTCAATGATAGGACTCACACAATTGCTTAATAAAACGGCAAAAGCAATACTGGTGGGTGAGGGAGCGGGGCCCGCGATAAAAAAGCAGAGAATCCCCATGATGCAGCCTAAGAAAAACCTCCCCATCGTTGAGCGGGGAATGGAACCAAAGTCATTGATAGTGAAAAACACTGAAAATAAGGTACTGCCCGTCAGCCATGCGTAGAGTATATCGCCGCCGCCGTAGGTTCCTGAAAATGGTAGCGACGAAAAAATATATATAAGCGCACCGTATAGTATCAGGCAGGTAAAAGCAAGCGTTTTAGTGAGCGCTCCGGTTGCAAACAATATAATTGAAGCGATAATGGTGAGTATATTATACCGACATGCGGGTATTGTTGAAGGAAAGAGGATAAAAAGCGTGATATAGCCTTCAGGTAAGGTGACGCCGGCGCTATGCAGAAATACTGAATTCAGCATAGGCGTGATATTTTTATCGAAAGCGTTATGCTGAAATCCAGCAGCCTCTAATGCGTTGAACATGCTGTCTGGTGCACCTGCCTGTATTGCTGGTACGCTGCGCATAAAAATATCGGGTTGGCTGAGAGACGCAATGCAGACCGCAAGCATGACGGGATTAATCCATGAACCGCCTTTCCCGCCGAAAATGCCCCAGCTTAAAAAATAGCTCATAAAAGCTATTGTAAAGCTGAACATAAACCCGCTATCCGTGGGGAGAAAAAAACCTATCAAAACGCCAGTAAGCAAAGTATGGATATCGTATATTTTTTTGTGTTCAAAGAATCTTGTAAGAAAAGCTGCAGAAAACACACCTAATACAGTAAAAAAAATATTAGTTATGCCTGCGATATCCTGCGTAGCTGCCATAGCCACTATTTGTGCCGCCAATAGTACTAAACACAGGCGAGCAATATGTATAGTATTCATCGATGTATAGATGAAGGGAGCTGAGTATTCAGTATTTTTTTTCTGATTAAACATAAGTGAACCTTTTATGTGCCTCGGCTTGGATCATTTCACAAAGCGGAATACGGGCAGTGCAGGCTGCTGAACAGCAGGAGCATGCGATACAAAGAGAGATATTATGGAGTACCTCATTGGTATACTGCTGTTTTCTCAGTGCGCGTACTGTTTTGATAGGATCAATATATCGAGGACAAACCCGTAAACAGTGCCCGCAATGCCCGCATGCATCAATAGTTGCCGGTAATTCGAGCGGATGGTTTACGATGTGGATTGACTTAATTCCTTTGCCTATCGGGATATCAGCGGTATGAACTGATAAGCCTTGAATAAGTCCGTTTAAAATAAGGTGAGCACGGTTGGTTTTAAGCCCTCCGCACTCTGTAATGATATTGCATATTGGTGTTCCTATGCGTATTTTAAATACTTTGGCTTGTGTGAGCGTTTCATCGCCAAGAAGGACATACGAGTAAAGCATCGGTTGATTGCATACTACCGAATCATAGGTTGAAAGAGCCGTATAGGAATCAATATAAAAAGCATTTTTTTCAGTGTACAGTTTATGATGGATAGCATTTGGCGGATATATTTTCTTTACGCTGTAGTGTACTATTTTTTGCTCGGGAAGTAATGCTTGTAGCAAGCGAGGGAGTTCTGCTTCCTGTTTGGATTCAGGGATAAGTAGTTCTATTTGGGATACAGAGAGGGCTACTGCGATAAGGGCAATGCCTTCTGCAATGGCGTGCGGAAAGTGCTGTGCTAAAAACGAATCAAGTGCACAGGTAGGATCTCGGTCGTACAGAATAACTTTTAACCTACTGATTGCGTTTTGTTTTGCGATGCGCATGCCTTTTGCCAGCGGCACAATACCTGCAACCGTATTAACGAGACCGGCGGTTTCAACTGCTGTAATTAAAGTATCAGGTGCGGCTTCTTGCCATCGGTAGTGGGGATATACCGTTTTTAATAGGGGGAAGGTTCCCTTGGTTTCAATGTGTACCCCCCGAAAGAGCTTTCCACCGGGGAGCTCTGCAGTGATAAAACCTAAGACAGTGCCGGGTACCGATGCATGGACGGGTACAGCATTATCGTCTGCTGCCTGCGCAAGCATTTGGCCTTCTTGCACCACATCCCCTTCTTGAACGAGCAGCGTACTGTTCATAGCCGTCTGAAACGTGAGGGGGATAATCGCGTGCTGCGGTAAAAAAGTATTGCCGCTGAAGTGAGGAGGTTGGTAGGTGAATTTGAAGGTTTGCTGCCCCCGTTTTGATGGTATGAAGTGTGTCATTGCCTTCTCATTATTATAATCAAGATACAGGGGAAAAACAATGCACTGAGCGTTATTATACAGGTTACAAATGTGCTGAGCGTAAAGAGCTTTTTAGCCTTATATGCGGCGGCAACAAAGCCTTTCTGTGCGTAGAGCATGGTTTCCAAAGATACCGTCTGTAATTGACTGTTTTGCAGGAGGTTCGTGATAAACGCATCGTTAAACGTATAGAGTATTTTTTCATCGACTTCCAATGCACCCTGCGGTTGTTCGGTAAAAAAGGTGTACCGTATTTGTGTATTTTTTGCAAGCGGAGTGAAAGGATCGTGAACGTTCATGTAGGGAAGCGTTTTTGCATACCAGTGATCTTCAATATAGCTGCCTAAATCAGGCAGGTACGAAACCGGCCGCATCGCGCAAGCCGAAAAATAGCTGTCATCGGTGAAGGTGAGGTTTCTGTACACAATAGGGGTAGGGATTGAGACGGTGTGAATCGTTTTGTTTAACCGGTTCCATGAAAAAAAAAGCGGAAATATAGTTGAAATAAGAAGCAGCACGGTGGTGAGGATGCTGGTATGGAGTGCGTAGGGCGTGTTCCAGAAACGATACCACGATTGCGGGTGCATGGCAAAGATTTTTAATTGCGGGTGGAGCCGATTTTTGGCTCTATCATGTGCCCAGAGCTGCAAAAAACTATACACAGAAAAAGCAGATGCTATTGATAACGTGATACTGAGAAAGAAGAAACAGCATGACTGTATACCTGCAATCAGCGCAAAAACCAACGCAAGCGCGGGTAAAATATACATAAAATAGTTTTGATGTATACGTTCTTTTAATTGCTTCCATAAAACGGCTGTTTCACTGCCTAAAGCTTCAATCCAGTATGCTGCTGAAAAGATACTCAAAAGGCTTGCAGTAAGTACGAGATTACTCCGTGTACAGGCTGAGTACCATAAAAAGCTCGTAGCAGTGGCAAAAAAGAGGGCTCTTTTTTTGCTGTTAATCATGCAATAAAAAAAGAGTAGGACGGATATACCGAGTTGAAAAAGGGCATAGGGTACTGGCGGTTCAAGATAAAAATTTTGAATGCTGATGTAGAGCATGCAGTAGAATTGGATAAATTTCCATAGTGAGGTGTAAGGAATATAGAGATAGCACAGATTTTCGGCGCTATTTTCAAACCACCGCTCATAGTGTTCTAAAGTAGTAAAGGGAAAATCCGTGTAGTGCTGCGTTTCCAGAAATGCAAACCTGTTTGGGATGGTGTTTTCGGAAATGATGCCGGTGATACCGGCTGCTGTTCCTGCTTGGAGAATAATTTCTTTATTGGCTTCTGCCGGCACCACCAATACTCGGTACCCTTGCCAGAGAGGACCGTTGAAGCGGATAGGTAATATAATGAAAAATACGATAACACCTGTTGCAATAAAGGATGCAGCAAAATAAAACACAATACTCAGGCGCTTCATGTTTAAGCACTATACGAAAGAGAAAAAAACATTCCAATAAAAAAACCAAGTAGGATACCGGCGAATACTTCGATAGGGCTGTGACCTTGCACTTCTTTTACCGGTTTAAACGCTTTGTTTGTGATATGCGCTACCTCTAGGCTTATGGCATTTAGCATCTTGGCTTGAAGGCCGTTTGATCGCCGTACACCCATGGCATCTCTGATAACAATAATGGCAGAAAAAAGCGCAAAAATGAATAGGTCAGAATGAACACCGTCTTTAAATCCAATAGACGTAGTGAGAGCGGTTACCAACGCACTATGGCTTGAAGGCATTCCTCCGGTTCTCCATATAAGCAAATCAAAAAAAACGGAAAAAGTATGGATTGAAGAGATACAAAACCCTATGATTGTTTTAATAAATTGACTAATGAGCCAGCTCGATATAGCAGCTAAAAAAATGGGATTATCAGAAATTGTTTGTAACTGTATTAAAATGGATTGCATTTCTTTTGTAATTCTCTATTATATTGTACTTTTTGTCAAGGCTTACACCAGACAGGAATTATTAAACCTGGTGCGGAAATTTCCGTTTCTGAACAGGGTACCTTGAAATGCGATGTTCTAAACCGTAGGTTTATTCGTGCGGAGGGTTTAATACCCCGGCGCTTCTAGCGCCGTAACAAAGGGTATTAACGCTCGACTGCAACCACCTTATAGAACACACAGTGCGAAACATTGAGCACTGTGCCCCG
>JBQNBR010000020.1:0-27584 GCA_052169815.1 Treponema sp. | reverse complement strand
AAAGAAAAAACGGTAATGGTAAAACCGAAAAAAATACTGTAAATGCTATGCGTTTGATCAGACAATGTGATGAAACGGATTGCGGGGCAGCATGTCTTGCGATGATTGCTTCCCATTACAAGGCAAAATACTCTGTAACATCGATCCGTGAATTTGCCGGAACTGATATGCACGGTACAAATCTTGCGGGACTGGTAAAGGCTGGCAAAGCTATGGGCTTTTCGGTTCAAGTTTTAAAAGGTAATAAAGAAGCCTTAAGCAATGACCTGCCCTTTCCTTTTATCGTACATATAAAAAAATGTGAAGAAAAAAAAGTGTTTTTTCATTTTGTTGTTGTCAAACAAATAAAAAACAAAAAGCTTATAATATACGATCCTGCAGGGGAAAAGAAAAAAATCAATATTGAAGATTTTGTAAAAACATGGACAGGGTATACGGTTTTTCTTAGTCCTGCAGCTGAATTTAAAATACAAGATAATACCACGGGCTTCTTTGAACGTTTTGCTCCGCTTTTAAAACCCTATATTCACGAGATCATGCAAGTTATAATAGCATCTTTTTTGTTGACCTTTTTCGGTATTATAAGTTCCTTTTATGTTAGATACATAATAGATGAGGTCGTTTATGCAAAGGCATTTACATCTCTTACAAGCCTTTCCATAGGAATACTTGTTGTAACGCTTTTTTCGTCCGGGCTTTCTGCAGTACGTTCCCATATTATCTTATTTTTTTCGTTAAAGATGGATTACCATCTCATCTTTTCATATTTTAAGCATGTATTTTCTCTGCCCATAAAATTTTTCGATACAAGGAAAACGGGTGAAATTCTTTCCCGCATAAATGATGCGCAAAAAGTTCGTGCAGCTCTTTCCGGAATGGCGGTTTCGGCCGTCATTGATTCTTGCATGGTAATTATTGCCGGTGTAGTGCTCTATTTTAATCTTCCTTTCTTTTTTGGATAGGTCTTATTACGGTGCCTTTATCTTCTATTATAGTATGGCTTTTTTCAAAAAAATTTGCAGGGGCTTACCGTGAACTTATGGGGCAATTATCCGAAGTACAGTCATACTTGGTTGAAGCCGTTTCAGGGGCGGCTGCATTAAAGGCTCTTAATGCGGAAGATTCCGTTTATGATGAATATGAAAAACGGCAGCTCAAGGCGGTAAAAACCGGTTATACACTCGGCATTACCCGTACATTACAAACGTTTTTTACCGGTTTACTGGACGGTTGGAGCGGAAATATTATTTTCTGGGCAGGCAGTTATTTGATACTGAAAGACCGTTTTACCATCGGGCAGCTTTTTTCCTTTAACGCACTGCTTGTGTATTTTACCGGTCCGCTAAAACGCTTGTTAACATTGCAGCCGACCTTACAGGAAGGAGCCGTGGCTGCAGACCGCTTGGGAGAAATTTTCGATTTAAAAAAAGAGATAGCTGATGAAGGCCGTTGGATAAAACCTGAAAAAATTGTAGGTAATATCGAAATAAAAGGGCTCATTTTTAGATATGGAACCCGTAAGCCTGTTTTAAATAATATATCTTTAACGATAAATGCAGGAGAAAGCATCGGCTTTGTTGGAGCCTCAGGGTCGGGAAAAACAAGCCTTATTAAACTTCTTTTAAAATTTTATTCACCTGAATCAGGTTCAATAAAAATTGATGGATATAATATCGAAGATATAGATACCAAGGCTCTCCGTGCAAAAATAGGGTATGTGCCTCAAGACATCTTTTTATTTTCAGGAACTATTGCAGAAAATATTGCCATGCATGATGAAGGTGCTTCTATTGAAGATATTATAAAGGTCTCGATAGAAACAGGAGTACACTCCTTTGTTGAAAACCTGCCTGAAAGATATAATACCGTACTTGCAGAAAGGGGAATAAGCCTTTCAGGAGGAGAAAGGCAGCGCATAGCTCTTGCTCGTGCTCTTATATCGGATCCGGATCTTTTAATCTTCGATGAAGCCACAAGTAATCTTGATACAATATCCGAAAAGCAAATTCATGGTATAATCGAAAACATAAAAACAAAAAAAATAACCACCCTTATGATTGCACATAGGCTTACAACCGTAAAAAATTGTGATAAAATTTTTGTAATGCAAAACGGCATAATTGTCGAAGAAGGTAAGCATGCATCTCTTTTAGAAAAAAAAGGTTTATACTATAGGTTATGGAATGGAGATGTTCTATGAAAATAAAGGATTGGGAAACGATTAAAAATAGAATCCTTTTTTTTGAGTACAGGCTTCCATTGGTTTACACGTGCTTTGTATATATAATTTTATCCATCTTCATAATTACTCTTTTATGGATATGCTTTGCAGAAATGGATCAAACGGTGAAAGCGGCCGGAGTGTTGCGATTAAAAACAAATACTTCGATAGGTAAGCCTGCTTATTCAGGTACCGTAAAATCAAAAAACTTTAAGTCCGGTTCAAAAATAAAGAAGAGAGATATTCTTTTGATTTTAGAAACAGCGGACATTGAAGAAGATAAGATTAATACCGAAAACGAGATACATCGATTACAAAAAGAAATGAATAATCTCTTTTTATATGAAAAGGCGGTTCATTCGGATAAAAATAATATTCCTGTGGAACAAGTCATAGCCAAGGCTAGAGCCGAAATATATTTTGCAAAAAAAGAAAAATTAAGAATTTTTTATGAAGAAGCAAAAGAAGACTATGCTCACGAAAAAAAATTGCCTTCTTCGATGAAAACAAAAAAATCATTACGTTCTCTTTTGGATAAATTTAAGATTGCAGAACTGGAGTATAAAACGTTTAGTGCACAGGAAATAATAAACATAAAAAACGAAAAAAATCTTCTTACACAAAAGCTTGAATCTGCAAAAAAAACTTTAACCCGTCTTACTAAAGAAATAACCGAAAGTAAAATAATATCCCCACTGAACGGTACGGTAGAAGAATTGATGAGAATAAATGAAGGGGATTATATATTTGCGGGTACGGAAATACTCCGTATTATTCCCGATACGATAGAAGACTTAAAAGCTGAATTAATAATATCCGATAAGGATATAGCCGAATTAAAAACCGGTATGGAAGTCAATTTAAAATTTACTGCCCTTCCGCCTTCGGAATATGGTGTATTAAAAGGCATAATTACAAATATTTCCAATGATAGCTTTAATAAACAAAATACTCCCTCATTTTTTTTAATCGATGTAGATATTTTTTCTTCCTCGTTAAAAAACAATGATCACGAAGAAGTTAAATTAAAACCGGGTATGAGTATCGAAGCTCATATCATAATCAAACGTAAAACAATTATAAAATTTATTTTAGAAAAACTGGATTTTATTAAATGAAGCATATTGGTTTACTATTGTTTTTTTTGATTTTCCCCTGTTTAGTTTTTACTGAAAGCCGTAATTGGGAATTGTTTTTTAACGAACAACTTTCATCTTCTTTATCTGCTTCCTTACATGATATCGAGTTAAAAAAGATAGAAGTTTTAGAGTATACAGAAAAAACAAAATGGATACCTGCCCTTTCTTTTGATTTTCCTAAACTGTTTGCATGGAAAAGTATTCCTTTGGAATTTAGTAATGCGAATTCTTTGATTCAGGCAAAGTATGTTGATGTTTTTAGCGGTAAGTATTCTTTATTGTTAAATCAGGCTTTACCGTCAGCAGGAAATATTCTATTTTCATTTAATTTTAATTATGACTATGTATTACAAAGTAAAAAATTTAAACAGATGCCTTCTTTTGCAATGCAATTTAGTCAGCCTATCACTAAATACAGTTTAGGATTTATAAATGAAGCAAAAAAGATAAGGTTTTTAAAAAATGCGGTTAAAGAAAAAAGATTTGCACTCTATGCCGATTTTATTAAAAATTTTCTGAAATCGGCTTTAACTATTGAAGTTTTAAGTGCTGAATCGGAATACTTAAAGAACAGCTACCTATATGCAGCCGAACAGCACTTTGTAGCTGAAACGGAATTTAAAAAAGAAAGATTAAAAAAAAGTGAGTTATTAAGGCTAAAACAAAAAATGATGGTGGCAAAACAGGAATATGATTTAAATATAAATTCTTTAAATAGACTAAAAGAAGAGTTTATTTTAAGTTATAATTATGAATACTCTTTAATGAGCAAGGAAGATACGGTTTCTCTTATTGAATTTTTAGAAGGGATTTTTTTAGATTCATATATTTTTGATATACAAAATACTGAATATGAACTATTTTTACTAAACGCAGAAAAAGAACGAGCCTATGTTAAAAGTGCTCCTCGTTTTAATATCGGCTTTTCGCTTGAGCCTACCCCCTTAAAACCGAGACTTTCATCTTATACTGCTTCATGGCAAAATCTTAAAAAAAACGAATGGAGGCCCGAATTGTTCGCATCCTTTTCTTGGACTCCCAATTATACTTTTACACAACAAAAAGACAGAGAGCTAATCGATTTAAAAATATCTTATGCAAACAATAAACTACAATGCTTAAAAGAAAACAAGGAAAGTAAAAATAGGGCTAAAACCTTTCGCATAAAAAATCTAAAAGAAGATTTACGTATTCTTTCCGAAAATTTGAATCTTTATTTTGAATTAAATGAAGAATACAAAAAACTGTATGAACAGGAAACAATAACAAACGTTACTTTTTTAGAACACACGGTAAACTATTCCCGCCAACGGCTTTTAAAATCAAAAAAATTGAAAGACTTGATCTTTGAAATCTTGTAAAACGTTCAACCATTGACAGATATGACTTTAGCACATAATACGAGGCGTATAAAATTGGGATTACAGAGGAAGAGATTCCCATTTTTCACAAGCAGTATACCTTCTTGCATTCCTTGACATCAAAAAAAAGTTAGCATAAACTAATTATACGTGTTGTTGCTCTGCAACAAAGAAGGGAACATGCTCAATTTTTATACGTCTTTTTTAGCGCATACGGCGGTGTTTAAGGGGATCCCCGCGCAAGATATTGATAAGGCTATTACCTGTTTGCATGGCTTTTACAAGCTCTTTGAAAGCGGACAGGAAATATCCCTTTCTGCTGACACTATTCCCTATGCGGGCATCGTTATGGTTGGGTGTGTCCATGAGGAACAGATTGGAATAGACGGCAAAACGGTGTTGTTGAAACAGATACGGCGGGGAGACTTATTCGGTGCAGCATTGAGTTGCTTGCAGCAATCGAATCCGTTTTTACGCATGGTCAGTGCTGAAAAATCCAAGATACTGTTTATTAGGATTCCCTCTGCAAAAGAAAAAGTATGTTGTAATTGTCCCTACCGGATGATCGTGTTGGAAAACATCCTGAAAGCAATAGCGCAAGATGCAGTATATCTCAATATGAAAATTCAGCTGCTTTCACAACCGTCGCTTCGTGATAAGCTGTTGTTTTATCTTAACCTTACCTGTAGTACGTTGCAGCAAAATTCCTTCACGCTCCCCTTTACTCGGGAAAAGCTTGCGCAATTTATTTGTGCAGATCGAAGTGCCGTATCACGGGAGCTCAGCCGCATGCATAGTGAGGGCATTATTAAAGTTGAAGGGCATAAGATTACACTGTGTAACAAGCCATAACAGAACTCGTTGCGCTTGCTTGTATGGCTGGTTTTTCATACTAGCAAATGTCCTACTTGATGTATCTATAAGCGGATAACCGTATCAAGGCACAGTGTTAATGCATATTCATAAGAATCAATACCCCAGTTTCTTTCGCTGTATGCCTCAGTATTAGCAAGCGTATCCGCTGTAAATAAAATTTCCCCCCATACAGCACCGCGCATGTGTGCACAAGCTGCTAAGGCGGCGCATTCCATTTCCACAACGGAACAGCCTTCTGCTTTTCTATACAGGCACTTTGCCTTTGTTTCTCTGTAAAACCCATCGGTAGTCCATGAGATGACTTCTGTATAGGGTATGTGGTGTGTGTTGAGCGTTGCTTCGATCGCATGTAAAGCCTCGGCGCTCACTTCAACAAATCGCGATGGCTTCAGGTAATGATAGGACGTACCTTCATCCCGTAACGCTTTTGTAGGAATGAGAAAGGTATTTTCAGGGAAATCCTGCAATGCGCCGCATGAGCCGGTAGAGATAATTTGTTTTGCGCCGTACCCAATGAGCCAGTCCAAAAGCTGTGCTGCAGGGGAGGCCCCAACCGGCGCCTGGCACAAACATATTTCGGTTCCTTTGTGGTGTGTGATATATATGGGATATATTTTTGTCGATGAAATGAATGATCCAACTTGCATACACTGGTGCGCTTTTGCATATTTCTCTATATAGTTACCAAGAAAAGCAAACACAGCCTTTTGAGGGAGCTGTAGGTCGAATCCTTCGTGGGTGGGCATAATAACGGCAGTGGCGTCTGTGTCGAATTCCAAAATAGGAATGTCGTGTTTTTGTATACTCAATGTTGGTTTCCTTTTCGATTTTTGTTGCACCGGCAACAGACTCTGTGTAGTAAATGCAGTATAAAATAAATATGGAAGATTTAAAAGCCCTTTTGGAGATGAACTGCGTCTTTCATAAAAGATTTTGACTATCGATACCGATTTTTGACGAACTGATTACGCTTTCATCGGCTTATGGCATCATAGACCGGTGAAAAAAGAGGGGTGTATGATGAAAAGTGGTAAGATATTTTCCATTGCAGAAGATAATCAACCGATAACGGGGTGTACCACATCGGAAGCGGTGTTGTATAAAGACGCGTGCACGTTGATGGTTTTTTCGGTTGCGGCTGGTACTAATATCAGTCCCGAACGTTATGATTATCCTAAAATTTGGAAGATAGAGAAAGGCGCTGCGGAAGTTATATATCTTACCGATGATACACAGCGTCTTATATATGGCGATCTGTTTATAGTGCCGGAGCATATGCCGGTTGGTATACGGAGCACTGAAGGATGTGTGTACTCAGAAATAATATTACGTAAGGGGTGTACTATGAACAATGTGGTAAAAAGCGGAGCAGTATTTGCATTGAAGGATTTACTTCCTTATAAGAAAGCAAATGTGGTAAGCATGGATATTGTTGATGATCAAAAAACCAAGTTTGTGCTCATGTCGTTTGACGCAGGCACTGAATTGTTGCCGCATGCGGCTCCCGGTGAGGCGATTGTATTCTGCCTTGAAGGTGAGGGGATTATCGGATGCGGCGAATCAGAATACTGTATCCATGAAGGAGAGAACTTTAAGTTTGATAAGGATGCGCGGCACTACGTAAAGGCAAAACAGCCGTTCAAAATGGCGCTGCTGCTGGTGCGCGAGTAGCGTAGGGGTTAAGAAGGAGGCAAAAATGGGTGAAGTAGGGCATGTATTTTTAGCGCGTTTGGGTAAAACAACATTGCGTCCCGGCGGTATTGATGCAACAGCATGGCTCCTTGAACAGGCGGCTATAACAGCTCAAACAAAAATACTTGAGGTTGCCTGTAATATGGGCCGTACTATGATTCAGCTGTCTAAAAAATTCGGATGTAATATTACAGGGCTAGATCTTGATGAGCATGCACTAGAAAAAGCAAGGGAGAATATTGAGAAAAATCATCTGCAGGATAAACTAACGCTCATTCAAGGAGATGCACTTGCCTTGCCGTTTGAAGATGCAAGTTTTGATGTAGTCATCAATGAAGCAATGCTCACTATGTTGGCTGGGGAGCGTAAGGATAAAGCACTGAAAGAATACTTTCGCGTGCTCAAGCCAGGTGGCATGTTACTCACCCATGATGTTTTGTTTACCGTAGAGGACCCCGAGCAGCAAAAGGAGCTTCGAATGAGCTTGAGCAAAGTAATCAATGTTAATGTTGAGCCGCTCGATGTCGCAGGATGGCAGGATTTATTTCAAAGAAACGGCTTTACTGTTACGCATAAATGCGGGGCAATGACCTTAATGAGCCCACGTGGCATGATCCGTGATGAAGGGGTGAAAAATGCACTGCGTATTGTGCGCAATGCACTAAAAAAAGAGAACAAACCGACGTTTTTACGCATGTTTCGCTACTTCAATGGTCATAAGCAGGCGCTTGGTTATATCTGCAACGTTGGCAGAAAATCTGAACATGCAATATAGACGGCTGCGGTAATACATTGGTGATAGCTTTTGGCAAAGGAGCTATCACACTTTAAATTTCTTCAACTCATGTGCTAGATTCTCAATACTATTGTGATTGCTTTGTGTGATTTCGTTTACTTCTTGCACCGCTTTATTGATTTGCACTGCGCCGGAGGCCATCTTGTTCATGCTGTCAGTGATAAGACGCGTTAATGCATCAAGTTTTCTCATTTCCTCGGCAACTCCTTCACCGCCTTTTAGCATTTCTTTCGAACCAGCCTGTACCTCTAAGGTTACAGCATTGATGCTTTTGATAGCGGTAAGGACTTCTTTACTACCATTTTCTTGTTCACTCATTGCTGCGGTAAGCCGGTCGCTCATAGATTTTACCTGTTCTGATAATTGAAAAATGGCATTGAATTTTTCCTCTGCTGTTTTGGCAGAGGCGGACAGTGTTTCAATTTCAGCTGATAAGGTTTTGAGTGTGGCAGTTATTGTTTTACCCTGCATAGAGGATTCTTCTGCAAGTTTACGGATTTCATCGGCAACGACGGCAAAGCCTTTACCTGCTTCCCCTGCGTGAGCTGCTTCGATTGCGGCATTCATCGCAAGCAAGTTGGTTTGGCTGGCAATATGCTGAATAACGCTCGAGGCTTCTATAAGCGAACCGGATTCTTCGGCAATCTTCTGTGTTACGGTATTGGAATTTACGAGCGTTGCTTTGCCGTCGCTCGTTGCGGCAGTCAGGCTTTGGATTACATCATCGGTTTTATTGAGCGTTTGACTTATTGATACAATATTTGTTACCATCTGTTCTACGGAGGCAGTGGATTGTACTACGCTTGCTGCTTGTGTTTCAATACTATTGTTCAGCTGTTTTATCGTGCGGACTATCTCTTCGATAGTGGCGGCTGTTTCGGTAACGCTTGCTGCCTGTGTGAGCGTTTGTTGTTTTATTCCGTCGATATTTGCGCTAATTTCGTGTACGGCACTTGCCGTTTCGGTCATATCGGAAGCAAGTGTTTCTCCTGTTTCCGATAGATTTTTGGTGCTTTGCTGAATAGTAAAAATCAATTTTTTTAAATTTATTAAGGTCTCATTAAAGCTTAGTGCCATTTTCCCTATTTCATTTGAGGATTTAACTTCCATTTTTTTGGTAAGATCTCCTTGCCCTAAAAATGAAAACACTGATGATGCTTTGATAATAGGTGTTACTACTGCAAAGTTTAACAAAATAACAAAAAGTAAAACCGACAAAGAGGTTAAAAAGAGGCAAAAGAACGTGCATAAAAGATAAGTATCGAGTAATTGATTGGCGTTCGTAACGGCCGCTGTTGTCCTTTTATTCAATATTATAAAGAATTCATGAATCGGCTGCATAATCTTTGCTATTTCTGCTTGATATGCCTGTCCATATAGTAAACGGAATGCAAATTCCTTTACAGTTTCACCGTCGTGGATAGTATGTGTACCGGAAACATAGCGCTTTGCTTTTATACTATCCATAGCCTGTTTTTCTGTTGCTACTAAATGTATAGAAAGTTCCGACGCTTTGTTAAGTAATGCAATCTCTTCTTGATTACATCCTAATTGTTGTACTAATGCTGTTTGACTTATGGTTTTTCCCCGATATAATTCAGCATCGACGGTCTCAGGACGCGGAATTTCTCCATTTCGCCATTTTACGATGTATGTATATTCATCTTCATATTTTTTATCACCATCTGTTACAGCAAAAGCTCTGCATAATTGAGTTAGATCCTCAGATGTTTGCTTAATTTCGTTGGTAGCTAAAACTAAAAGCTCTTTCTGTTTTTGCATTGTGAGTAAGTATGCTTTTTGGTTCCTGACTAATAGCAGCATTACAATAGAGGCAATGAGTAAAGCAAATGTAATGGTTGCTTGAATGATAAACTGAGCCTTAATGGTTATAGCTTTCTGAGGGTGGTGTGGATAGGATACGGTATATGAATTTTCCATAGATGTCCAACCTCTCTTTAATGATAAAGTATAGCAAATTTTTATTCTTTTTCAAGCTCTTTGTAAGTGATTGCACAATAAAATATGCAATATATAGTATATAAAGGAAGAATTTGATTTTTATGATAGCGTAAATGATATGCTTTGTGTTATACTCTTGATAATTTTGAGGAGATTTCTGTATGAATGCTACGAACCATCACGCATGTACGTCTATATTGGTAGGAAAAAAGGCTTCGGTGGACGGTTCTGTCATTATTGCCCGGAACGAAGATTTTCATGAAGCAATTTCAGTCAAGCTTTTTACGGTACAGCCTGCAAGTGAGGTACAAAACCGGGTATACACATCAAAGAATACCGGTGTTACGGTTGCATTACCGCCTAATGCCATGCGGTGTACTTTTGTACCGCAAGCCTTCCCGCTTTTGAAAGGCGCAGAAGGTGAATATGGAGAAGCGAGTATCAATGAAAGGAATGTTGCGGTAAGCGCGACCGAAAGCGTATACGGTAATCCTCGTGTGCTTGCCTATGACCCACTGGTGCCGGAAGGTATTGCAGAAGATGCTATTAACCATATTGTTGCTCCCTTTATTACTTCCGCACGTGAAGGCGTTACATTTCTTGGTAAGCTCATCGCACAGTATGGCTCTGCAGAAGGAAACGGCATTTTGTTTGCAGATGCAGAGGAAGCCTGGTATATGGAAATTCCATGCGGGCATTATTGGGTGGCCGAGCGGATCCCCGATGATTGTTACGCTGTTGCTCCCAATCAAGTGAGTATTGAGCATATCGATTTTGGGAATGCACATGATTTTATGTGGGCAGAAGGTATTCAAGCGTTTGTAGATGCGCATAACCTAAATCCCGATCGGGAAGGCTTTAATTTTCGGCATATTTTTGGCACTTCAACTGAAAAAGACCGAGTGTATAATACACCGCGGGCATGGTTTGCACAAAAATACCTGAACCCTGAAATAGAACAAAGTCCCGTTTCCAATGATATACCGTTTATACGGAAAGCGAACCGGCTTATTTCAGTGGAAGATGTGCAGTACCTTTTAAGCTCGCATTATAACGAAACCGTATACGATCCCATCGGTACGTCCGGAAATGCATACGAAAAAACACGGTTCAGAGCTATTTCCCTTTCCCGCACTGCAGAGTCTCATATTCTGCAGCTTCGCTCAGGTATCCCTGAAGGGCTCGTGGGTGTTCAATGGCTTGCGTTCGGCACTACTGCTTTTACCCCCTATGTGCCGTTTTTTACGAATGTTACCGATACTCCGAAAATCTATAAAAAAAAGAGTGCAACAGTGTCTTTTGACAATGCGTATTGGCTGTTTAAAATCCTCGGCTATCTTACCGAAAGCCACTATACGGAATTTCACGAAGCGAATACCGCGTACTTGTATGAAATGCAAACCTATGGGTTTAAACGGCTACATGATATTACCGAAGCGGGAAAATCCTTAAGCGGGGACCAGCTGACGTGCTTTCTTACTACTGAAAATGAGAAAACAGCTGATTATATCATTAAGAAAACCAAAGAACTCATTACTCACTTGATGATGGAATCGTTTAAATATTCGCAGTTGAGCTTCACTATGGATAAAAACCTGTAAGTGGTATTGGAAACGCTTGCACAACGGGCATTATGAGCCGGTATACATCGGCACTGCAGTATCAGTAGCCGGAGGTGGTACAGCAAGCGTATTCTGTACCTGTGTTACAGGATAAAGCGGTCTATTTCTGCTTTTACCGTACGGACTCCCTGTACCGTAGTATGCTGAAGCTCAGCGACCGTTTCAACTGCGTGTTGTATCTTTTCTGAATTGCTCGTCATATTTTTCATCGATGCGCCGATCCCTGCCGTAATGTTCACGAGCGCTTCTATTTTTTTAATAATGTTTTTATTGTCTGTATTCATCTCTTCAGCTCCTGTTTTGACATCTTCCGTAAGGCTTCGGATAATTTTGAATATTTCACTCACTTGAATACTTTTATCCCGCTGTTTGTCCATTGCAGTGCGGATGGCATTTTGCTCTTTCGTAACGTTATCAATGGCCTGGCGGACGTCCTCAAAGGAATGGCCAGCTGTTTCAGATGTCTGTACCACGGAATCAATCGCTGAGACCAATTCTTGCAATGCAGTGGAAATGAATTTTGACTGAACCGCGGAATCCTCTGCGAGCTTTCTAATTTCATCGGCAACTACCGCAAAGCCTGTTCCGGCATTTCCTGCATGGGCCGCTTCAATGGCTGCATTCATGGCCAATAGATTAGTCTGAGATGCAATACTTCGAATAACCGCATTTGCTTCTGACATGGTATCCGATTTGGTTGAAATAGCAAGAATCTTAGTTTGAATGTCAGAGATGTTTTTAAATCCAATTTCAGATGTTTCCGTGAGCTTTAAAAAGCGCACGGTATTGTTTTCGAGTATATCTGTAACGGAGTGAATGCTTGATAGCATCTGCTCTATTGCTTGAAAACTTTTGTTTACACTGGCAGTTTGGCGACTAATAATATCGTTCAAAGCTGCTATGTTTGAGCCAATCCGTTCCATGGTATCAGATACGTTGGATATTTCAGCTGCTTGTGTATTCATCTGATTGACAACTTGATTGACGTCACTATTGATATTATGTAGCGCCTTTTGTGTGTCGGATACGCTGCCGGATAACCCTTCAGCTGAACCGGAGAGGCTTTCTACTGAGCTGCGGACTGTTTTCATAATATCGTGCAGCGTTTCTACAAAGTCGTTAAAACTTGCAGCAACCTTGCCTATTTCGTCCTTGCTCCTTACGGTAAGCCGAGAAGTAAGATCCCCATCGCCCGTACTGATATCTGTCAGTTTTACCGCAAGCTCATCTAACAGCAGTACTGATTTAAGTACCCATACTGGAATAAGGCATGCAATTGCAACTGCAGCGGTACAAGCAATAATCATCAGTGTCTGAAAGCGCTTGGCAAGGTTTCGCGTACTATCTGTTAGTGTGCGATTTTGCTGCTCTTTATAATCAATGAACGCATTGATTCTATCGAGCCACAGCTGAAAGGCGGGGCGTGCTTTGGTCAGGAGCAAACGTTCTGCCTCTGCGTACATTTTTTGGTGTTCAAAGGCAATAATTTGCGTTATAAGCGGCATTGTTTCTACCTTGCTGGTTTTAATTTCCTCCAATAGCGCGATTTCTTTTTGGGTATTGTTGTAATTAGCCGCGAATATTTCATTGATAGACGTCTCTGACTTTGTATAAAAATCTTCAAGATTTTTAATGTCAGCCAGCACCCCGTTCTGTTCCTTTTCGTCGGTTAACAATACAAAATCTCTAATCCGTATGGAGCGGTCATGCACGCTGCCTCTAAAATTAATAGCATAGCGCTGTTTAACCGTGTTTACGTCGTTAATTTCAGTTAAATTCATATTGATACTTTTAATTCTACTTATTCCAACTATCGTAATCGCAAGAACCAGCAGTAAAGAACCGCTAAAGCCTGCTATAATTTTTGCACGTATATTCATCGTATAACTCCTTTTGCATTTTGTTATCGGTGATAGATCGGGGGAGATTGTCGTAAGTTTATCATCTTCACATTCCTTTGTCGATAGATACTTCGGTCAGTTTATTCGTGCGGAAGGCATCAATGGCTGATTTTCAGGGGCGACGCTTCTTGCGTTGTGTAATAAAGGGTATTGAATCCAACGGAACCCACTTATGAAAAACAGTTTATATATGCGTACGCCTCTTGACATTATTTTTATGAGTGATATACTAAGCGTGTTGTTGTAAGTTACGGTTAAAATACTTGAGGTTTTTATGTATATCATACAAAACAAGGTTCTTAAAACGCTTTTCGTTATTTTTCTATTCATATCTTTCCCTGTTATTGGACTACAGGCTGAAAACAGCAAAGACGACCTAGATTCGTGGACAAAAATTGTAAAAAAAATGGAAGTGCATTTAAATAATGCATATGAGTTATATACGCAAGGTAAAGCGAAAGAAGCCTACGATGAAGTAAATGTTGCCTACTTTAGATTTTATGAATCGAAGGGTATGGAAAAAATTACGATGGGCTATCTTTCTGGCGCGCGGAAAACAGCAGTAGAAAATGCTTTTTATGAGTATCGGCGTAATGTTCGTAGTGATAAAGACAACGAAATGGTGAAAGCACATAAGGATAAGCTTATTGCGATGTTGTACCATGATGCTGCGGAGCTTGACGGTACGCTTGATGAAAAGGGCAGCAGCGAAGAGACGCTAAAATCCAAATCCGCTGTGGTGGCAACATTCGTTTCATGCTTTGTATTGGTGCTCCGCGAAGGGCTGGAAGCTATTTTGGTTATCGCGGCTATCATTGCCTATCTTGTTAAGACTGGAAAAAAGAAGTACATGGCTTCTGTGTACATTGGCGCGTTGGGTGGTGTTCTGGTGAGTATTGTGCTTGCAGTTTTATTCGGTGTTGTCGCAGGCGCCCAAAGTGGTATTGCACAGGAAGTATTTGAGGGTGTTGGCATGTTTGTCGCGGTCATTGTGCTGTTCTATGTGAGTAACTGGATGCTATCAAAGGCGGATACCGAAAGATGGGAGCGGTACATACAAAAAAAAGTTGAAACTTCTATTTCTACGGGAAATAAATGGGTGCTGGTTTTCGCTGCTTTTATTGCGGTGGCCCGCGAAGGTGCTGAGCTTATTTTATTCTTCCGTGGCGTTCCGGTTCACGGCGCAAGCGGACGGAATGCAATGATCTTAGCGATTGTGTTATCCGCAATCGTGCTGGCGTTGGTATTCTTTGCATTCAGATTCCTGACGGTGCGGCTGCCGTTAAAACCGTTCTTCCTCGTAACCAGCGTGCTGATGTATGCAATGTGCTTCTCCTTCACGGGGAAAGGCGTGTCGGAGCTGCAGGCTGCAGGTGTTGTGAATAAAACCGTTATTCCGTGGATGGGCTTTGAAATGGATTTCTTAGGTATTTATGCAACCTATGAGAGCCTTCTCCCGCAGGTGATTGTACTGGCAGTGATTGTTATAATGGCGCTGATCTATGCACAAAAAAGTAAAAAACAACGTGCTCAAATGGAGGCGGAAGGTTCTCAAATTGAGCAACAGTAATAGTATATACAACAAAAAGAAGATAAAAGATATTTATGAGGAGGATATTCTAAAATGAAAAAGACAGTATCTTTTCTTTTTGCACTGACTGCAATCGCTTTTGTGCTTGCGTCATGTGAGAAGCCTTCGTCACAGCAACAAGCGGCGGCTCCTGCTATGGATCAAAAGCCTGCTGTGGCGGTAGCTCCTGCTCCCACTGAGGAAGGGGCAGCAGGTTTTGATGAGTTCCCGATCGGGGATGAGCACGATGTTGGCCCGCTCCATGTTGGCGGGGTCTATTTCCAGCCGGTTGATATGGAGCCTGCAGGAAACAGCTTGGCAAAAAACGAGGCTGACTGCCATATCGAAGCTGATATTCATGCAAACAGCGAAGGCGTAGCGCTCGGTTATGGCGACGGTGACTTTGTTCCCTATCTCCATGTAAAGGCATACATTCAAAAGCACGGGTCAGATAAGGTACAAGAGGTTGCTTTTATGCCGATGAATGCCGACGATGGTCCTCACTACGGCGCAAACATGAAGTTTGAAGAGGGCTTGGGCAAATATAACGTCAAGTTCGAAATCAAGGCGCCGGGTAACGATTACTTGTTGCACGTTGACAAGGAAACCGGTGTTACCGGCCGTTTCTGGACGGAACCGCTCATTGTTGAATGGAATGATTTTGAATGGAAAGGACCTCAGTGGTAATTGTTTAAGATGATTAAGGGGCACTGATAACGGAATGAAAAATAGTGCCGTTTTATCTTCTATAGTTTTCCACAGAGGACTTGCGGTAATCATCAAGATTGCTACTAACTCTATTGGTGGTTACCGTCCTCAGGAGGTGTATTATTTTAAAATTTTATATTAGAGTTTTTGAAGCGGGTATTGCATTTGCGCTGGTGCTCGCGGTGGTTTTTGCTTCATTTAAAACTCGATTATCAGATAGGACACAGCAAACCGAAAAAAAAAACAAATTGTCGTTTTATTCAGCATACTCGTAGGCTTGCTTGGTAGTATTGTTTCAGCAATCCTTAGATCAATCCCAAATTACATTAATAGGACCCGTTTTGCCTTTTGGTGCATGGTGCCTGTTACTCTTTCGCTTTTATTCCTACTTATTCTTCTTTTTATTAAGCCTCATAATGAAAGCAAAAAAGCAAAGCTGCATGGTGCCTTTTTCAGTGGAGCGGTGTTTTTATATGCAGCCTCGACGCTCTTTTATTATCTTCCCGTCATTATTACGCTGTCAACTACCTTAGTATATTATGGAGAAAGTGCCATAAGCACGATTGTACTTTTTAGGTTGATAGGGTATGTGCTGGGGCTCGTATGTATTGTATGTACGAGTTTAGCTATTTACAAAACACTTATAAAGTTATCGGATATGGAATTACACGTAACCGTTGTAGGGACGCTGTGTATGTTCGGCATTACGCAAGTTACGGTGATTTTGCAGCGCTGGTATTCTTTGGGTATTATTCCGCGCAATGATATTATTTTTGCCTTCATTGCAGCCGTAGTAAATAATGGAAATTACTTTACCTTTGCTATTATCGTATTCATTATGCTTGCGCCGGTTATCCTCTGGAAAAAGAACCGCATTATCACAGAAGTATATCATAACAATGCTGAATTGCGTAAACTTAAAGCGCGAAAGCGGAATGCACGGCGGTGGGCACAATTTTCGCTTACCTTGCTTGTTACGGCAGTGTTTTCTCTTTCTTTTTTAAGACATTACGTAGACCGTGAAATTCCGCTGTCTGCCCCTGAAGATTATGTCATTGCCGACAGCATGGCAATGATTCCTATTGCAGATTTGCAGGATGATAAACTGCACCGGTATGCCTACACGTCGGAGCAAGGCATTGAAGTGCGGTTCATTGCTATAAAGAAAAGTGAAGGCTCGTACGGGATAGGCCTTGATGCCTGCGACATCTGCGGTCCGACCGGTTATTTTGAGCGGAACGGAGAAGTGGTGTGCAAGCTCTGCGATGTAGTGATGAACAAAGGGACTATCGGTTTCCCGGGCGGATGCAATCCTGTACCGGTTCCCTACATTATCCACGATGAAAAAATTAAAATCAAAACGGCGGATCTGGAAGCCGAAGCGCACCGTTTTAAATAGAAGGTACGATAACAGGCGGTGCCGTATATGGCGGTAGTGCATGTTATCCCACATTTGCGAAAATTGCTATTTTCTGCAAAAAGTGTAGGGAGGAATGTATGTTTTGGAGAATGATAGCAGGCTCTTTATTGCGGCAAAAAGGCAAGATGGCTATGATCGCCTTCACCATTGCATTGGGTGCAAGCCTTTCAAGCGCCATGCTTAATACAATGCTTGGAGTAGGGGATAAGGTAAATCAGGAATTGAAAACCTACGGAGCGAATATTAACGTTGCGCATAAAGAAGCGTCGTTATTGGATGATATTTACGGCGTAGAATCGGGCAGCACTAAAAAATACCTACGCGAAGATGAATTGTATAAAATTAAAACTATATTTTGGGCGTATAACATTGTCGATTATGCGCCGTTTTTGAATGTTGCTGTTGACTATGAGGGGCAAAACAAGCCGGTGCGCGTGGCGGGCACGTGGTTCGATTTCAGCATAGACCTCCATACGGGGCAAGAAGTGATAACCGGCATTAGGAAGATGCGGACATGGTGGGAAGTAACGGGGAATTGGGGCTCTGATAGCGAGGATGCCTCATGTATGGTAGGAAGTCTTTTTGCAGGCCGGAATAATATACAGGTCGGTGATGCTATTACCGTGAAAGGCCCCGCTGAAACGGCTGTTTTAACCGTTTCGGCTATCTTTAATGCAGGAAGCAATGAGGATGAGTATATTTTTACCACGCTGCATACGGCGCAAAAGCTTGCGGGGAAGCCGGGGGTCTGTGAAAGCATCGAAGTGAGTGCGCTGACCACTCCCGACAACGATTTAGCACGGAAAGCGGCGCGTAATCCCTTGAGTTTGACGATCAAAGAGATGGAAGTATGGTATTGCACCGCCTATGTCAGTAGTATTTGTTATCAGATTCAAGAAGTGATTACCGATGCCGTTGCAAAACCGGTACGGCAGGTAGCTGAATCCGAAGGGGCTATTTTAAATAAAACCTCCTTACTGATGCTGTTAATCACGCTGTTAAGCTTGTTCGCTTCTGCACTGGGGATTTCCAATTTGGTAACGGCAAGTGTGATGGATAGGCGGGCGGAAATAGGCTTAAAGAAGGCGATCGGTGCAAGCAATATGGCCGTTACCGTTTCCGTATTAACGGAAATTATGGTGATCGGCATGATAGGCGGTACTGCAGGATACTTTGCCGGATTGGGCTTAACGCAAATTATCGGTACAAGCGTATTCGGTTCGGCCATCCCTCCGGCGCCTATGGTGATCCCGATTGTGGTACTGATTATCTTCCTTATTACTTTGCTCGGCAGTCTTCCCTCAGTAAGGTATTTACTAAAGCTCAATCCTACAGAAGTTTTGCATGGAAGATAAGAGCCTTTATGTTACGGAGTAGATAGGTATGACTAGAAATAAAATGTATTTAAAAATGATTATCAGTTCGCTCATGCGCCGTAGATCTCGTATGCTCGTTGCGCTCTTGGCTATTGCAATCGGTTCAACGGTACTATCAGGCTTATTGACGATTTATTACGATATTCCGCGTCAGATGGGAACCGTATTCCGTTCATACGGAGCGAACATGATCCTGCTTCCTGCAGAAAGCGAGGCGAGAATTACACAAGCGCAAATTGACCGCATCTTACGGGAGATTGCCTCCGACAAACTGGTAGGTTTTGCGCCATACATCTACCAATCGGCGAAGGTGCATGAGCAGCCGTATATGATCGCTGCGACTGATTTGGTCAATGCAAAAAACAATAGCCCGTATTGGCTTATCCGCGGTAAGTGGCCGGGCAATAAAAAAGAAGTGCTGATAGGCCACGAGATAAGCCGCGCTATCGGTTTGTCGGTCGGTGATGTCTTTGTCGTCAATACACCAAAACCGAATGGCGATGTAACAGTGAATGAATATGCGGTTGCCGGCATTGTTACCACAGGCGGTGTAGAGGAAGAGTTTATCTTTATGAGCCTTGAAGATATCAAAAACATCATCGGGTATAATGATACGTTCGACGTTATTGAATGCAGTATTGACGGCAATCAGAACTACCTTAAATCGGTCGCTGAAAGAATAGCGGATAACGTGGAAGGCATTACGCCTCGGTTAGTCAAACGCGTAACGGAATCGCAGGATGTGGTGCTGAGCAAGTTGCAGGCGCTCGTGTGGATTGTTACGATTATCGTTTTGTTTTTAACGATGATCTGTGTAACTACCACGATGATGGCAGTTGTTGCAGAGCGTAGGAAAGAAATAGGTTTAAAAAAAGCGCTTGGGGCTTCAAATAGCAGCGTTGTCAAAGACTTTTTAGGCGAGGCAGTGATGCTGGGGCTGATGGGCGGAATATTAGGCGTGGGACTGGGGTATGTCTTTGCTGATAACGTGAGTATTAGCGTATTTGCCCGGGAGGTTTCATTTCCCGTGCAGTTAGCACCGTTTACGGTGATCGCTTCTATCGTTGTTACGATTGTCTCTTGTTTATTTCCGGTACGCGCCACTGTAGACATCGATCCTGCTTTGGTTTTGCGCGGGGAATAATTGGGCAGCTGCAACCACCTTATAGAACACACAGTGCGAAACATTGAGCATTGCTCACATGCCGCGTCGGGGTTGTTGATTTCAAGCGTGTAATAAGGAGAACGTATGAATATTTTAACATTGAATGGTATTTCAAAAATTTACGGCGATCTTAAAGCCTTAGATAACATAGATTTGACGGTTGAACAAGGGGAATGGCTTTCGATCATGGGCCCTTCCGGTTCAGGGAAAACCACCTTGATGAATATCATCGGGTGTATGGATAAACCCTCATTCGGAAACATTGAATTGGCGGGGCAGAATATTTCCAAACTGTCTTCGAAGGAATTGACTATTGTGCGGCGGGACACTATCGGCTTGGTTTTTCAGCAATTCCATCTGGTGAATTACTTAACCGCACTTGAAAATGTAATGATGGCACAGTATTATCACAGTATGCCTGATGAGCAAGAGGCGATGGAAGCGCTTGCCGGTGTCGGCTTGAAAGAGCGGGCTAAGCATCTTCCCAATCAGCTATCGGGAGGGGAACAGCAGCGTGTGTGTATCGCCCGTGCGTTAATCAATCATCCCAAGCTCTTGCTTGCCGACGAGCCTACCGGCAACCTTGACGAAAAAAACGAGCTGCTTGTTATGGAGATTTTTGAGAAACTGCACAATGCAGGCAGTACCATCATTGTGGTTACCCATGATCCTGAGGTTGCCGATCAAGCGGAGCGGATGGTGGTACTTGAACATGGAAAAATTGCACGTATCGAAAAGATGAGTAGGGGAAATTCTCGCGCTAAGGAGTAAATATGAAATTAATAAAAACATATCAATTATTTATATTAGCATTCGGTGTCTTTTGCTGCGTAGGTTGCCACAGCAAAGCTGAACATTCGTCAGAGGAACAAACAGCGGTGCGGTATGCCGATGGTACCTATAAAGCGGTCTCTTCGGTTAAAGATGATTGGGGCGGATACGCGGAAGCAACGGTTACTGTTATAGGTGGGAAAATCACCACGTGTGAGTTTTTATCGTACGAGAAAGACGGTACTCTCAAGGGTGAAGACTACGGTAAAACCGATGGAGTGATTAAAAACGCAGGATTATATAAAATTGCGCAAGATTCTATGAAAAAAGCTGCACAATATGGCCCTCAGCTTGTTGACACCCAGCGGCTTGATAAAGTGGATGCCATTGCAGGGGCGACAACCTCGTATAAACTCTTTCAAAATGCCGCAGGCCTTGCATTGGAACAAGCCAAGAAAACAGGAAATTAATGATGAACAGCGTGGAAACTGCTAAAAAATTAACGGTAATAGAGCTGGCTAAATTGAATATTCTCCGCAAACCTTTTAGGACGGTCAGTTTAATCGTGCTTACCTCAGTGCTGGCGTTTAGCCTTTTTTGCGGCAGCTTTTTAGTGAAAAGCTTAAACGGCGGTATGCAGTCGCTATCGAACCGGCTAGGAGCCGATATTATTGTAGTGCCGCAAGGCTACGATTCAAAAATAGAAAGCGCCTTACTGCGAGGGGAGCCGAATAGCTTTTACTTCGAGACAGAGGTGGTTGACCGCCTTAAAAAGATTGAAGGAGTAGAACTTGCCTCTCCGCAGCTTTTTATTGCAACCTTGTCCGCCGGCTGCTGCTCGTTTCCACTGCAAGTTATCGGCATTGATTTCGATTCTGATTTTAACATTAAACCGTGGCTTGAGCGTCATATCAAGCTGCCGCTTTCCGACAATCAAATTGTGGTGGGTGGTAATGTGGTGGGGAACACCAATTCCGAAGTGAAGTTTTTTAATCAACCCTTTGTTATTGCGGGGCGGCTGAGCAGAACTGGCATGGGCTTTGACAATTCTGTTTTTATGACCATTGAAAATGCGAAGCGGCTTGCAAAAGAGTACGAACGGATTATGCAGCATCCCGTTGCACGGAATGAAAATCTGATTTCAAGCGTTATGATCAAAATCAAGCCGCGTGCGAGTGCAAAAGCGGTGGCTCAACGCATCCTTGCAGAGTTTGAGGGTGAGCAAATTTATCCGCTCATTTCCAAACGGATGATGACGAATATTTCTGCAAGTATCGCTAACCTTGATATTTATATTTACGTGTTGCTTGCATTGCTTTGGCTTTTGTCGCTTATTGTACTCGTGGTATCGTTTTCATCGATTTTTCATGAGCGGAAAAAGGAATTCGGGATGCTGCGGGTAATAGGCGGCACGAAAAGGAAATTAGCCGAGCTTGCCGTTGCCGAAACGCTTATGATTAGCGCTTCTGGCGCCGGTATTGGCACTCTTTTATCCTGCTTAACCGTTTTTCTCTTTAATCAGGCAATTATTGCCAGCCTTAAAATGCCGTTTTTAAATCCTCCGGTACTTTGGACGATAAGCTGCATATTGTTGACTTTTTTACTGATTTCAATTATCGGACCCATTGCGGTGTTAAAAACAATGTATAGCCTTACAAAGCAAGAGCCTGCTTTGCAGCTGCAGCAGTAGGAGGTACCGGCTATTCGTGCGGAGGGTTTAATACCCCGACGCTTCTAGCGTCGGGGTTGTTGATTGCAGGAGCTGTTCCAACTTTTCTCTAATGATTGCCGGCGAGGCAAAATAGGTGCCTTGAATGGCGGTGCTCGTCCCGCCGCCGCGTCCGTTCAGCTGTTGATTCAATGTTTTGACATACTGCTTTAAATCAAGTGCATCCGTGATAATAACGTAGTTGTATGCTGATGCTTCAGCGGCGGACGTTTCTGCTTCTGACAATACTGCACACGTTTTCACTTTTCCCGTTTGTAAAAGCTGAGTGCAAAAGTACCTCAGTTCCTCAATCCCAAGATTTTTTTCAAAACAAATTTGCAAGGACCCTTCTTCTGTGCTGGAGGCGGCCTTTTGCTCTAGGTATTTCCGAGTCATTTCATGGAGTAGCTGCTGCAGTTTGGATTTTTCTGCATTGAGTTTTTCGACCGCAGCCTGTATTTCAGACGGCTTTGCAGAAAGGCATCTGGAAATTGCCCTAGCCTGTGCCATTTCCTGTTCATATGCTAAGAGGGCTTTTCTACCGCAAAGCAATTCCAAACGGATCCCTTTTTTGCGGTTGGTAGCATTTATAATTTTGAGGAAACCAACTTCTCCAGTAGCACTTACATGTGTTCCGCAACAGGCGCATGCATCAAGACCGGGGATAGTTATGATTCGTACAGTACCTGAAAGTTCTTTTTTGCTACGGTACTGCATTGTCTTGCGCTCTTCTTCAGTTGGAAAACTTTCTTCAATGGGAATATTTGCTCTGATGATCTCATTGGCGCGCTGTTCTACAGCAAGTACTTGATCTTCGGTGAGCTGCCCGTTAAAGTCAGCGGTGATATAATTTTCTCCCATGTGAAAGCCGATATTGTTGAAACCGTATGTTTGGTAGATGATACCGGTAAGAATATGTTCACCTGAATGACCTTGCATGTTATCACAGCGATTTTCCCAATCCAATATCCCATGTATCGGTGTGCCAACTGGAATACCAGTATCTGCGATATGGATAATATGTTCGCCAATCAGCTGCGTATCCGTTACTTGGATTGCCTTTTCAGGTTGAGTTTTTGCCGTCAGTACGCCCTTGTCGCTGGGCTGTCCGCCTCCTTCAGGGTAAAATGCAGTGTCCGATAGCTCTATTTCATATCCTCTATCCGTTTTAGTACAGGCAATCACCGTGGCATCAAACTCTTTTACATATGGTTTTTGATAGTATAGGGCGGTAAAGTCTTCCATAGTTATGCTCTCCTGTTGCGTATTAAACCTGTTCAGAAACTTCCGTTTCGGAACAGGTTACCTTGAAATGAGATGTTATGCTGAACAATGTTATACATTGTTCAGCGGCGATTTAGAACTCGCACGACCTATTCGATAACTTACGTTTCAGAATAGGTCTATTATACATCGATACTATGCGAAGGCCAATGGTATACGCAGGATTCTACTGTTTTTAAACTAAAACCTTGCAAGAATATAAAAAGCAGTATATGCTAAAAATAGTTTATACGTTTACAAATATGTTTTCCCTGAAATACCCAAAAAGGACCTTGACAAAGTAGAAGAGAACAGTATAATGCCCCCTATACCTATATACCAATCCATTCCACCATAAGCGGTCCATAAAGAATCTACTATAAGACAAAGTCGTTTTATATCTGCTTCCAACATGATTCGATTCATGTTTCTATTACAAGCCCGATGAAAAAGAGTGCAGCGATTGGAGCCATCAATGGTCAGCCTCGGTAACGACCAGAGGAGGTATGAAGGAATTTTTGTGCGTCATTAATAATAGCCAGTTGCCACCTCTCCAAGTCCATTGATTTCTTTTTTTAATGAAGGACTACCGCGATACAGTACTTTTGCCCCACCGGCAAGCTGAGCTGCTAATAGTTTTCTTGCGGTAACCTCAGCACGCCCTTCGCCTGAGATATTCAAATGAACGTTGTCTACTGTGCAATGATAGGCGCTGAGGATTCCAGATCCTGTACATTCATACGCTAATGTGTGAGCACGTCCCCGTAACCCCACTGCGGTCCCTTCGGTTGCACGGATTTTGAGTGTGTTCACTTCAGCTTCAATGCTTGCCTTGCTTGATTTGCTTATATCAAGGTTCAGGGTAGAATCAGGCATTTCAAAATGGGAAACTGCTACATACGATGAAGTGGTGCATTCAATTCCGGTTAGTAAAGGCATCGTTATTAAAACGCTGCATTTTTCAGATGGCTGTATGTCGTAGAATAATGAAGGTCTGATGTATAGGGTATCATCCCGGGCATCTATCTGTATACAATCAAACAGATTAGTATCAATGGTCAGTTCAACGTTAAATACATTACTTTGCTTTATTTTAGCCGATAGCGTAGGGACACTCAAAACAACTTTGGTAAAGTTTTTTTGAGTGAATGAATGTGTGTCTTTATATCCATTGCCTTTGACTCTCTTTACGGTAGGATTCTGGCATGACGCCATAATAAAAATAAGCAGTATCCCGATAAGCATATGATATTTTTTCATATATTATTCCACTATTATCTATGTTATAATAAATAGTAACACATCGCATCGGAAAAAGCAACAAGGAAGTTTTTTTTGGTGATCAATAGTAATTTTAGTACTAGCTTTTAACTATAGGAGATCCTCATGCCGTGTAAACACCGGTTTTATCATGCGCTTGATCCTCAAACTGATAATTTAAAGTATTTATTTATCGGAACTTTTAATCCTGAATGGGATGCTGAAAACAATAATAATGCTCAGTATTTTTACGGAAGATCCACGAATGATTTTTGGAGTCTGCTTCCTCAAACCTTTGGCGATCCTTCCTTAACCGGTAAAAGCGCTGCAGAATGGATTGCGTATTGCAATGCAAGAAAAATCGGGATAACCGATCTGGTAAGAGAAATTGCTAACGCTGATAAAGATGTGCCGTATCATTATCGTTTGATAACGGAAGGGTATGCTGATAATAATTTGGATAAGAAGTGTGGAAATGAGTATATTTTTACCATTCATTTCAATACCGACGTAATTAAAACCGTAATAGAAAGAAATACGTTGTCATTAAAAGGCGTCTTTTTTACGAGGAAAACCAATACGGGGATTCCACGGATATGGGTAGAATGGCAGAACGTATGCGAGCATTGTGCTTGCCATCACATCCGCTGCGGTGTACTGATAACCCCTTCCGGTAACGGTAGAAGGCACAACGGCCGTCTGGAACAGTGGAAAGAAATGATTCTATCGGACGGATGACAACCTGTCTGTACATCCCTAAAGCGGTTACAAAAAGGGCGGTGCATGCGGTACGGTGTGCGGGGGGCAGGCACTAAAAATTAACTTAGTTTTTAGAGATGCCCTATACTTGAATATGCAACCGGTTTTTTAGCGCGCATTGTAATTCTTGCGAAAAATTTAAACCCGCCTCTTCAGCTGCTGTAGCGAGCCATGCCGGAAGGGTTAAGTTTTTGCGTACACTTTTTTCCTGCCTCAGATATTTACGATCAGTTTTTATTAACGTAATAAATTCCGCTTCTTGCGGTTTTTGTATGTTTTCTATAGCCGATGGTTTAGGTAACGGCTCTCCGTCTTTAAGCATGAGATGAATACGTCCTGTCAATGCCTCCTCAGCCATTATTAGCGCATCAGCAAGCGTATCACCTTCCGTTGCAAGCTCGATATCATTAAATACAACCGAATAGCCATGGTCATCTTTATAAAAAACTGCCGGATAAATATACATCATTGCTACTCCTTTAGCCCTGCTTGTTTTAGAATATTAGCCCTGTTCGATAACGGAGCTATCGAACAGGGCGCGCGAGTTCTAAATCGCGCAAATAGCACGATTTAGAACATCGCATTTCAAGGTATCCTGTTCTGAAACTGAAGTTTCAGAACAGGTCTATTGTTTACAACAAACTTTGAAAGTTCCCTATTGCTGTGAAATGGAATTGTTACTTTTCCTTTTTTAATCGGATGTTTATAGTGATGATGTGAACCGACAATCTCACTTTTTATCCACCCGTCTTTTTTTATCAAAGTTTCCATTTCTTTAAAATTCATATACTTAGTATACGCATAAGTACGCATATCATCAAGCCATTGCATTTAATGCAGTATAGCCGGCATCCCTTATTTCATGTATACTATTACTTGACAATAGTATTGATTGTGCAAAGAGCTGCTCCATTATGGTATACGGAAGGAGGCTCGATCAAAAAGACCGGCGTTTATGATGCCGTTATGCGTAGTTAACCGAAACCGGAAAAACCGTAATGGATTTTGTCCGCGAATATGGCTTAGTTGAAAAGACGATCTATGGATGGAAACAGCGCTATGGAACACCGAAGATTTTTAAGGTTCTTCGCAATGAAGGAGAAACCGCAAGTCTCAAGATAATCCAGCGTCGGATGACGGCCGCAGTGCTCATCCTTTCAGTCATAAAGCAATCCGTTCCGGTAATGGTTGTCAAAGTGTTAAACTGCGCCGTTGGTTTCGCGCTGATATTTTACGGGATAAAACGGCTGATTAAGAAAACGGTGTAAATCAACAACCTCGACAATACAAAACGTCGAGGAACAAACTTGAAGCAGTTGAATCTCAAGAACCGAGTTCAATGAGTTTCAACAGCTCCCTATATTCCCGCTCCTTTTCCGCCAAACATATACACCAAAATTGCACGTTCACTTCCGAATCAGACAAGGGGACGGCAACTTTCCCCTGCGGAACTGCATCGTAATCAGCAGTGATATTTGTTCTAAACGAAGGCAGTTCGCTCGCCTGTACAATTTCCCGCAGAGCGGAAAGTTCGCTTTGCTCTAAAAATACCGCATCGGGAATTTTCAGTTTGCAAAGCGAATACCAAAAGCCGATTTTGTTGTGTATCAATATTTTTTCTCCGGCAAGGTCTTTTAGTTGCAGCGACTTCCGTTTTGCAAGCCGATGAGAGAGCGGCAAAAGTACGGAAAGTTCTTCCTTAATAAAAGGTTTATTTAGATACTGAGGATTTCCTTTTGAATTTTTTTCTTCCAACGGACGGAGTAGGATAATTAGATTGTATGTTTCGTCATTAAGTCCTCTGATAAGGGCAGTTTCTGTTTCCTGTAAATCGGTGTGTATTGTTTTGTCGGCAAAGGCTTTTGACACAATCGGCGTCAGTTCCCATATCGGGGCAGGAGCAATCGAGCCGAAAGAAAAACTGTGCAGTTTGCGCCACGGAAATCAATTTTTAAGTGCAGGTATCAAAAAAGAGGAAAAAGTGCTAAAGTGAGAGCATGAGGTGGGAAGAATG
>JBQNBR010000019.1:0-28370 GCA_052169815.1 Treponema sp. | reverse complement strand
CTTATGAATCCTTACGACTTATTACCGCTTTTAGACAAAAATTGATTTCCCTGACAGATAGCCTTCTTACGTTGTTTTTATAGGATTTCAGCTTTATAGTAAAGATTCTAGCACCTATTACACTCATAAAAGGAAACAAGAAGGGTAACAAGATCTTTGTCATTTAGTGCGCTATCCGCATCAAAGACATACGCACACGGCAACGACTGGAAAAAAGTTTGCTGCCGTTTAGCATATCGCTTAGTATTCCGCATGATAAGTTCCAGAACTTCGTCAACCGGCGCCTCTATAGGGTGTGCAGGACATACTGTAAAGAACTCTCGGTATCCGATTGCTTTCATAGCAGGTGTATACGCTCGACAGCCTTGCTCATACAAACAACGAAATTCTTCTGCTAACCCCTCTTTAAACATAGCCAAAGCTCTTTGTTCAATACGTGCATATAACTCAGCTCGCGGTCGGTTTACCAAAATGGGGCAAAACCGATACCCCGCTCGATATTCATGCGCAAGTGAGAAAGAACTCAAAGGTTTGCCCGATGCATAGTACACCTCGTGGGCGCGTAAAATGCGATATTCATCATGGACATGTATTTTCTCCGCAGAAACAGGATCAAACTGGCGCAATTCTGCGAGCATAGCGGCAGAACCTCTTTCCTGCATTTTTTTTTGTAACAATAAGCGCGTTTTAGCATCCGCCGCGGGAGTAACCGGCAGCCCATACATAAAATGCTTAATATAAAAAGCAGTTCCCCCCACTATAACGGGGAGTTTACCCCGGGCATAAATATCCTTACACAAAAGATCAGCACGTAGTACAAAATCAGCAACTGAAAATTCCTGCTGCACATCGCATACCCCAACTAAATGGTGAGGAAGCCGCTGCATAAGAGCTCGACTTGGCCGTGCAGCACCAATGACAAGGTCCGCATACACTTGCACAGAATCAGCTGATATGACTTCAACTTGTCCTCGAAAGGGCGAAAAGTTCGTACTATCTGGTACCGCACCGTCATCCGCCGCAAACAAACGATCTGCTACGTCTGTTTTCCCCGATGCTGTCGGCCCAAATAAAATTGGAACCGGTATGAAAGAATCCACTAAGTATAAATAAAAATGTTATTTAAGAATATTCAGGATGGTATTCAATTTTATAATCAACCACACCCGTAAATATTTGAGAAGCTGCTGTCGATACTACTTTATCGTTATTTTTTTTTAAAACAGGATCCTGCGTTACCACCAACTGAAAAGCACGCCGCGTTGAAGCACAGGTAATTTCATAAATATTATCTTGAAATTCAATAAGTTCTTGTAATGGAAAAATCATAAAAATAAGTATACTACTTTTTACAAAAAGCGACAAGAGTATATGCCTTTATAAAAACGCCCGTTTACACGAGCGTTCTTATATTAAGCACTCGCTTCTTTTTTGTTTTTCAGGGTAGCACGGCCAATCTTGGAAATATTAACCTTCTTTCCATCAATTTCATGCTCATACAATAATTTAACCCCTGTTTGCCCAGTAATGGGACAGGTACCCCGCCCCTTATTCACAACAGATCGTATACCCTTACCTCTATGCGCCTTTGACATATATAACCTCCGCTGCTAATTAGCTTTCAGATGCATCGCCGCTTACCGCGCGTTTTTTTTCATCCGGTGCTTTTTCATCTGATTTTTTTGTACTCTTATCAAGCGTGTAGTCAACGAGTTCCAAAATAGCAACGTCTGCGGCATCACCTTCCCTGAACCCCAGTTTCAGCACGCGTGTATATCCGCCCGGTCGCTCTTTCATACGCGGCCCAATATCGGTAAACAGCTTATTTAAAATTGCATCATCCCAAATATATGTTGCAGCCTGCCGACGATTATGCACTGAATCGACTTTCGCCCGAGTAATAAGTTTTTCCGCTGTACGGCGAATCTCCATAGCCTTTTGCTTTGTTGTAGTAATCCGCTCGTACTTAAACAAAGATGTAACCATGTTACGATGCAATGCGCGGCGATGTGCACTGGTACGCGAAAGCGGATTAAAGCCATTTTTATGCTTCATCTGTTTCTTCCTTCTGTCTCGATAACTTAATCGAATTTTTTAAATGACTGTAATCAGTCATACCCAAACGCAAATTACGCTCCAGTAATTTTTCCTGTATTTCTTGTAAACTTTTTTTACCAACATTTCGGGTTTTGGCGATCTCCTCTTCGGTCATATTAGTCAATTCACCAATTGTCGAAACATTCGCATTTTTTAAACAATTAGAGGCCCGAACAGAAAGTTCAAGATCCGATATCGGTGTTGCAAGCAACTGCCTAATCATTTCATCGTTTTCATCGCCTTCATCATCAGTAAGCAGCTCATTTTCATTAAAATTAACGAAAACAGTAAAATGCTCTTTGGCAATTTTAGCCGCTTCAGCCAATGCATCCTCAGGCCGAATGGTTCCATCTGTCCATATTTCAAGCACTAATTTATCATAATCATTGCGCTGACCTACCCTGCAAGGCTGAATTTCATAGCTCACTTTCAGTACAGGACTAAAAATAGTATCAAGTGAAATAGTACCAACGATCTCTACATATTTTTCATTGGTTTCTGCCGGCACATACCCGCGACCAAAATCAATCTGCATCTCAAGTTCAATACGAGCGCCTTCCATAAGTTCCATGATATGAAGCGATGGCGACAATATCTCAAGGCTGCCAGGTCGAGCAAAATGATCAGCAGTAACTGAGCAAGGTCCAGTAAATTCAAATAAAAAAGTATCTTGTTCCACCTCGTTAGGAAGTTTTAACCGCATTTTTTTTAAATTATTTAATACTTCCATCGTATCTTCAGTTATATGTGGAATTGCCTCAAATTCACTTGAAATAGCATGCGGCACACCTTCTGCATCATACGAAGTAATTTTTACAGCAGAGACAGCATAACCTTGTATTGAAGATAACAATACACGACGTAAACAATTTCCGATTGTTGTACCGAAACCCGTTTCGAAAGGCGATGCTATAAATTTACCATAGTTTTCATTTGATACTTCAGATGCAAACTCAAGGCCTTTTGGTTTTTTAAAGCCTTTCAAAAGATTTTTACGAGCCATTCAAACTCCTCACTGTTAAATACGGCGGGTCTTACGCGGACGGCATCCATTATGGGGAATAGGGGTAACATCGCTAATTGAACGAACTTTTAAACCCATAACGCCAAGTGTTCTAATTGCAGACTCTCGCCCAACACCAGGCCCCTTTACAAAAACATGCACATCCCGTAGTCCGTATTGTAAAACTTTTTGAACGGCAGTCTCCGTTACCGTCTGTGCGGCAAATGGCGTTGATTTTTTGGCACCATTAAATCCTAAGCCACCGGAAGATGCCCATGAAAGTGCATTCCCTTTTAAATCAGTTATGGTAATAATCGTGTTATTAAAGGTCGCTTGAATATATACGTTGCCTTCATAAACGCTTTTCTTTTCTTTTCGTTTTTTTATGGTAGTAGCCACAGTTATTTATCCTCCAACATTACTTCTTCTTTCCGGCAACCGTTTTCTTCTTACCTTTGCGTGTACGAGAATTGGTTCTGGTCCGCTGACCTCGAACTGGTAAGCCCTTTCTATGCCGCAAACCTCGATAACAGCCTATATCCATCAAACGCTTAATATTTAATGCAACCTCTGTCCGTAAACGGCCTTCAACTTTGAAATCCTTATCAATAACAGTACGAATAGCAGCCAATTCATCTTGATTTAAATCATTAATCATCCGCATCGGATCAATCTTTGCTCTTTCGCAAATAATTTTAGCTGATGCATGTGATATACCATAAATATAGGTCAACGCTATGTTAACATGCTTATTGGGGAGGTCGACTCCCGAAATACGAGCCATTATTCAATATCCTCCATTTAACCTTGCCGCTGTTTGTGCTTAGGATTAGTGCAAATTATACGTACAATACCATTACGTTTAATAACTTTGCATTTTTCACAAATAGGCTTTACACTGGTTCTTACTTTCATGTCCTTTACTCCTTATAAAAGAATAAGCCTTATCATCATTATAAATTCCGCGATCGCAATTTTCCTTGACGTACCAAACCTTCATGATGATGCATTTTTAACTGCGCTTCAATTTGACTCATTGTATCAAGATCTACACCAACGAGAATCAATAAAGAGGTACCACCCATGAGCATCGCTATTGACTGAGGAAAATCAAAAATAGTTTGCATAACCGTTGGTAAAACGGCAATCGCAGCCAAATAGAGCGACCCCGGTAAAACCAAACGATTCAATATCCTTTGTAAATATTCTTCAGTTTTATCAGTCCGTATTCCCGGTATAGAGCCGCCGTTTTCCCTTATTTGCTTTGCAATTTCAATAGGGTTCAAGGTAACTTGAGTATAAAAATATGCAAAAAACACAATAAGAATTACATAAAAAATATTATACCACCATCCATTCGGCCGTAAAAATTGTGCAAGCGTATTCAAACCACGTACATTCGGCCCAACACTCGTCGCAATCTGTAATGGGAACGTTAAAAAAGATGAAGCAAAGATAATCGGTATAACCCCCGACGGATTAAGTTTAAAAGGGATATACGTATTTTGCCCGCCATACATCTTTCTACCGATGACTCGCTTTGCATAATGCACAGGAATTTTTCGTTGCCCCTGCTGCTCGTACACTACTAATACAATAATACCCACGAACATACACAAGGCAATCACCACAAAAACAAGATTTACCTGGCCAAGCCGCACAAGCCGCACAAGCTGCGAAACAGCATGAGGTAACCGCGCCACAATACCAGCAAAAATAATCATGGAAACGCCATTACCAATACCGCGACTCGTAATCTGCTCCCCGAGCCAAATCGTAACCATAGTGCCGGTTGTTACGGTAAACATGGTAACAAACCGATACATTGCGGTACTTTGAAATACTATTGCACCTGGTATCGAGCTCGCATAAAACGTTACCGCATAAGACTGAATCAACGATACAAAGATCGTAATAACTCTCGTCCATAGCTGTATTTTTTTTCTACCACCATCATCTTCTGCAATTTTTTTCAAATTTGGAAAAATGACTAAAGCTAATTGCATTAAAATTTGCGTTGAGATGTAAGGCATTACACCAAGCATGAATATAGAAAAGTTTGAAAACGCACCGCCGACAAAAAAATCCATATAATCTACAAAGGCATTTCCCCGCACTTGCGACTTAAAATATGCCGACAATGCATGCGGATCAATACCAGGGATTGTGAGTACTGAACCAAGCCGAAAGACGACCAAAATACCGATAGTAAAAAGAATACGCTCCCGCAGTTCTTTTATCCGAAATACATTTACAAACGCATTACTAGCCATGTATAAATCCCGCCTTATTCAGCCGCTCGTTCTGCAACGGTTCCGCCGGCTGCTTCAATCTTACTTTTTGCTTGTGCAGAAACTTTATCAACGTTCACAGTCAATTTTTTCGTTAATTCACCATCTGCAAGAATTTTTACCAAAACAGCACGTTTTTTCAACAACCCTTTTGCAGCAAGTGTATCTTTATCTACTACTTCGTTATCTTCATACTTTGTGTTCAACATACTTACATTAATCACAAGGTATTCTTCTCTAAAGGGATAATTGGAAAATCCTTTTTTTGCAACACGCCGGTACAAAGGCATTTGACCACCCTCAAACCCAAGGTACGTTTTGCCACCTGAACGAGCATTCTGTCCCTTATTCCCTTTACCAGCCGTAGTACCCCGCCCTGAGGAAGAGCCTCTACCTACAATACGCTTTTTCTTATTTGCCCCCCGAGGTGCGTTTAATATAAAATCAGACATTATTTAAGCTCCTCTTGCTCAACTAAATGTGATACGGTGTTCACCATGCCTAAGATAGCAGGGTTAGCCTCATGTTCAACAACAGAATTTAACTTTTTAAGTCCTAAGGAGCGTACTGTTGCACAAACATGCCTTCTCTGTCCAATAGTGCTTTTAACCAATTTGATGCGAATCTTGTTTGCCATATTTATCCCCATAATTCCGTAAGAGGTTTACCGCGATTTTTTGCAATAACCTTTGCATCAAGTAATTCAGAAACTGCATCAAACGTAGCTCGTACCACATTCACTGCAGAATTTGAACCGAGAGATTTTGAAAGAATATTAGACGCCCCCACTACTTCCATAATAGCACGAATAGTACCACCTGCGATAATTCCAGTTCCTGAACGGGCAGGCCGGAGCAAAACAGACGAACCTTTAAACTTGGCTTGCACTTCGTGGGGAATAGTACCATTCTTTAATGGAACATATATCATGTTCGCCTTCGCTTTCTCAATACTCTTTTTAATAGCCTGGCTCACATCATTGGCTTTACCAAATCCATAGCCAACATGCCCATTTTTATCACCAACAACAGTTAAAGCAGAAAAAGAAAATCGACGACCACCTTTCACAACTTTCGCTGTTCTGTTCAACTTCACTAGTTTTTCAACGAGTTCTTTTTCATGATGTGCGTTGTCTTTATTAAAATCTTTTTGACGATTCATATCCGCTCCTAGAATTCTATTCCCGCTTTTCGGGCACCGTCTGCGACAGCCTTCACGACACCATGGTATAAATAACCATTGCGATCAAAAACAACAGTGGTAATATTTTTTGCCTTAAGCCGCTGCCCTATTTCTTCACCGACCTTTGCTCCAGATTCAATATTTACTTTCAACGAACGAAGATCCTTTTCCAGTGTTGAAACAGAAACCAATGTAGCCTGCGCGTCATCATCGATAACTTGCACAGAAATATTTTTATTGCTGCGAAATACTGTCATACGAGGTCGCTCTGCCGTTCCATATATCCGCTTGCGGATATGGACTTTTCGCTTAAATCTCTTTCTATCTTTTTCATTCAGCTTTCTAAACATACCATTTACCCTTATTTAACGCCAGTCTTACCGACTTTTCTCTTAATAATTTCTGTATCATAACGGATTCCCTTCCCCTTGTAGGGTTCCGGCAAACGTAGTTTACGAATTTGAGCAGCGAATTCCCCAACTTGTTCTTTATCAATACCAGAAATAATAATTCTATTCCCCTGAGGCTCCACTTTAACTTCAATTCCTTCAGGAATAAGAGCGATAAAGTCATTTGAATATCCCAAGAGCAATACCAGCATTTTACCCTGTACTTCTGCACGGTAACCAACGCCGTTCACAATAAGCGTTTTAGAGAAACCTTGTGTAACGCCTACAACCATATTATGAATAAGTTGACGATACAAGCCGTGAAATGAACGCGCTTGCTTCGTTTCAGCTTTACGTGTAACTGAAATAGCGTTGTCTGTCATCACTATTTCAACAAGCGGGTTATAAGATCGAGAAAGTTTACCCTTCGGGCCTTCAACAGTGAGTTTATCATTTGCAATACTGACTTGCACACCGGCCGGAATTGCTACCGGAATCTTACCAATTCTTGACACCTGTCCCTCCCTACCAAACCTTACAGATAAGCTCTCCGCCTACCTGCTTTTCACTTGCATGTTTCCCAGTTATTACACCGATAGATGTTGAAAGAATAAGGGTCCCATAGCCGTTAAAAACACGCGGAAGCATTTTATAGCCTGAATACACCCGTCTACCAGGTGTTGAAACCCGTTCAATCCCGTGAATAACAGAAGTCTCTTTATCGTCATATTTTAAAAACATGCGAATGAGATTTTCACCAGTTTCATTAACCCGCTTAAAATTCCGTATAAATCCTTCCGTTTTTAAGATCTTTGCAATCTCAAGTTTTAATTTTGAAGAAGGTACATCAACTTTTTCATGTTTTGCAGCAGATGCATTCCGTATTTTTGTCAGCATATCTGCAACTGGATCTGAAACACTCATTTTTTACCTCCTACCAACTCGATTTTGTAACGCCAGGGATTTGCCCTTCACTGGCCAATTTTCTAAAACAGATACGGCACATTTGGAACTTTCTCATATACCCGCGCGGGCGTCCGCATATTCTACACCGATTATACGCACGAGTAGAATACTTTGGCGTTCTGTTTGCCTTATTTATCATTGCTGTTGTTGCCATGAAACCCTCTCTTATTTTCTAAAAGGCATACCAAATTTGAGAAGCAGCGCACGCGCCTCTTGATCAGTTTTTGCCGTAGTTACCACATTAATATTCAAGCCTGCAATTTTTTCAATCTTGTCAAAATCAATTTCAGGAAAGATAATTTGCTCAGTGATACCCAAAGAATAATTTCCCCTGCCATCAAAGCCATTCGGGTTCACACCGCGGAAATCTTTAACGCGAGGCAAGGCGACATTGATAAAGCGATCTAAAAACTCATACATTTTCGCGCCGCGCAACGTAACCATTGCTCCGATTTCATGGCCCTCACGAAGTTTAAAATTAGCAATACTCTTTTTCGCCTTTGTTTTTACTGCCTTTTGCCCGGTAATAGTACCAAGATCAGTCACAGCAGCATCAAGAAGTTTCTTATTGGTAAGGGCTTCACCTACACCCATACTAAGCACGATTTTGACCAGTTTGGGAACACGCATAACCGTGCTGTATCCAAATTCCTTCGTAAGCTCAGCTACTATCTTTTCCGTATAGACTTTCTTAAGCCGTGGCACATAATTACTCATTATAATACTTCTCCACCTTTACGGCAAATACGTACTTTTTTATCGCCGTCCATTTTATACCCGATACGTGTCAAACCGCTTTTTTTACCCACAACCATGACATTCGAAATATGGATCGGCATTTCAATTTCAGCAATCCCTCCCTTATCTTGTTGAGATCGCCTTTTCAACGTCTTTTTTCCCATATTTACGCCCTGGACAATAACGGCGTCCTTTGCACGCAGCACCCGCACAACTGCGCCACGCTTGCCTTTATCGTTACCTGCAATAACCATTACCGTATCGTTCTTACGTATTTTGATTTTTTTCTCCATAATTAATGCCATCTCCTTATAGGACTTCAGGAGCAAGCGAAACAATTTTCATAAAATCCATATCACGTAATTCACGAGCAACAGGACCGAAAATGCGCTTACCTTTCGGATTCTTATTCGCATCAATGAGCACACAGGCGTTGTCATCAAAACGAATATAAGTTCCATCAGGACGGCGATATTCTTTAGAAACACGCACAATAACAGCCTTCTCTACAGTCCCTTTTTTAATCGTAGAAGTAGGAAGGGCATCCTTCACGGCAACTACTATAATATCACCTATTCCTGCATAACGGCGGTGAGTACCACCAATAACTTTGATACACTGTACAATTTTTGCACCCGAGTTATCGGCAACGTTTAATTTTGTTTCTACTTGAATCATAAACAGACGCTCCTTTACCCGCTATTTTGCACGTTCAACAATTTCAACCAACCGCCAACACTTATCTTTGCTGATAGGTCTCGTCTCAACAATACGCACAGTATCACCAATATGAGCTGTATTCTCTTCATCATGCGCTTTATATTTTTTAGTATATAAAACATATTTTTTATACAGCGGATGCAGTTTCTTGGTAGCAACTTGGACCGTAATGGTTTTATGCATTTTATCACTCGTTACCAAACCAACAAACTCGCGGTTCCCGGATTTCTTTTTGGTTGCTATTTCTTCCACGGGTCCAGCTCCTACTCTGCATTCATTCCAGCTAATTCTTTCTGCCGGATAAACGTATTCAATGCCGCGATTTCACGGCGTAAAGTCCGTTTCAGTATAGGGTTCTCTACGTGTCCCACTACAAACTGAAACCTCAAATCCATATACTTACGCTTAAGTTCGTCTAGCTGCACTAGCAGTTCAGCAAGGGATAAACTTTTATAGTCTTTCTTTTTCATTCACGACACTCCAACACTAATTCTCGCGCGGTTGTTCCGCAAACCGTGTCTTAAACGGCAGCTTACTGCCAGCCAACAGCATCGCATCTTGAGCAAGCTCACGCTTAACACCAGCAAGCTCAAACAGCACTGTTCCCGGCTTTACAACGGCAACCCAGTATTCAGGAGCACCCTTACCTTTACCCATACGGGTTTCTGCCGGTTTTTTTGTATACGGCTTATCAGGGAACACCCGTATCCATAGTTTTCCGCCGCGTTTTATCTTTCTATTCAATGCAACACGAGCGGCTTCCAGCTGACGGTTGGTAAGCCAAAAAGGCTCAAGCGACACAAGAGCGAAATCGCCAAAATCAATATGATTACAGCGAGTTGCATTACCCTTAACTCTACCGCGTTGAATTTTACGATATTTTACTCTTTTAGGACTTAATGCCATTCACTAATCCCTCCCCGCAGTTTCTTCCGTATGTTCTGCCTTTGATTTTTCAGAACGGACAGAGCGCTCACGACGCTGTTTTTTTAATAGCAACCCCGCATCATCTTTTTGATCATGACCATACATCATACCGCTATACAGCCACACCTTAACACCGATTTTGCCATAAGTAGTGTGAGCTTCAGCAAAACCATAATCAATATCAGCACGAAGCGTATGCAACGGAGTACGCCCTTCTTTCATTTCTTCGGTCCGCGACATTTCAGCACCGCCAAGCCGCCCTGAAATACGCACTTTAATACCCTGTGCACCAGCTTTCATCGTAGAAAAACATGCTTGCTTCAATGCTTTTCTAAACGAAGCGCGTCCCATCAGCTGCCGTGCAACATTCTGCGCCACAAGAGATGCATTAAGCTCAGCTCGTTTAACTTCTTTAATTTTTATCTGAACTTTCTTATTCAACTCTTTTTGAATCACAACGCCGATTTTTTCAATATTTGCGCCTTTCACCCCGATAATAACACCAGGACGCGCAGTATGAATGACAATAGTAACCCGCTGAGGGTGACGAATAATTTCTATATCAGCTATATCAGCATTTTTACACTCAGGTAGCGTTTGTATCATTGAACGAATTTTCAAATCTTCATGCAATAAATCAGCATATTCTCTTGGACTTGCATACCAACGAGAAGACCATGTTTTATTAATACCAAGCCTTAAACCGATAGGATTTACTTTTTGTCCCATACCTACGCCCCTGCCTTTTCATCTACTACTACTGTAATATGACACATACGCTTTAATTGAACATCCGCACGGCCACGACCTCTACACCAGAGCCGTTTTAGGCGAGGCCCTTCATCAATACGAATTTCTTTAACATAAAGCATATCCTCATCAAGTTTTTTATTGTTATTCAATGCGTTCGAAACTGCTGACTTCATTGTCTGAGAAATCAAACAAGCTCCTTTTTGAGGCATATGCGCCAAAATTGCCATCGCATCGGTATATGACTTGTATTTTACTACATTCGCAACCGGCCGAACCTTTGTCGGCGAGGCAATAAGATACTTTGTTGTAGCCCGGTAGCCTTTATTTTCAGTCATCATTTTCACCTGTTATTTCCCTGCTTTCTTATCCGAGCCGCCATGTCCACGAAATATACGGGTAGGAGCGAACTCTCCAAGTTTATGGCCAACAAATTCCTCAGTTATATACACAGGAATCCACGATTTACCATTATACACCGAAATAGTAAAGCCAACCATCTCAGGTATAATTGTAGAACACCGAGAGTATGATTTAACCATGCGTTTGGTTTTTTGATCTCCCGTTTTACTGATTTCAATGACTTTTTTATAAAGACTTTTCTCTACAAAAGGCCCCTTTTTAACAGATCTTGACATTCCTTACTCCCCTACTTCCGCCGTGAAACAATAAATCGGTTAGAAACATTTCTCTTCTTACGGGTTTTATACCCCTTACACGGCTGCCCCCAAGGAGTAACTGGATTACGACCCTTTCCGCGCCCTTCACCACCACCAAGGGGGTGATCAACAGGGTTCATAGCCATACCGCGCACCGAAGGACGAATCCCTCGCCACCGAGCACGCCCAGCCTTTCCAAGGCTTGTATTCATATGGTCAGCGTTTCCAACCTCTCCGATCGTTGCATAGCAATTCTTATGCACCAAGCGTGCTTCCCCTGAAGGAAGGCGCAACGTTACATAATCGCCCTCTTTCGCAGCAATAAGAGCAGCTGCGCCCGCAGAACGAGCCATTTGCCCACCTTTTCCAAGTGTAAGCTCAACGTTATGCACCGTAAACCCAACAGGGATAGAGGCAAGCGGCAAGGCATTCGCAACGTCAAGTGCAGCCATCGTACCACTCATAATTTTCTGGCCAACCTGCAATCCTTTCGGCGCAAGAATATAACGCTTCTCGCCATCAGCATAAAAAATAAGTGCGATATTTGCACTACGGTTCGGATCATATTCGATAGTACGGACAACACCAGGAATACCATATTTATTTCGTTTAAAATCAATTTCACGATAGCGCTGCTTATGACCACCACCCTGGTGGCGAACAGAAATACGCCCACGGCTATCACGTCCTGCATTTGATTTTTTTCCTGTTGTAAGGCTTTTTTCAGGTTTTTGCGCTGTAATTTCATCATGCTTTAAATCTACGCGCCCCCGCAAACCCGGTGTCATAGGCTTATATAATTTAAGAGCCATTCATTATCCCCTTCAAAACAGTAATAGTGCTTCTACGCACCTTCAAAAATACCAATAGATTCACCATTAGCCAATGTAATAATTGCCTTTTTCCAGCCTGCAGTTCTCCCTGCACGATAGCGAACCCGACGTATTTTCCCTTTAACGTTCATAACAGTACAGTTTTCAACTTTAACATCAAAAAGCTTATGCACTGCCTCCTTAATTTCTAACTTTGTAGAACGTCGATCAACCTTAAAAACATATTTCCCCTGCTCACGCAGTTCATTTGACTTTTCAGTCAATACAGGCGCAATAATAATATCAGTATAATGCATTATTCAGCCCCCTTACCTGCATAAAAGCTCGAAAGATTTTTTACGGCAGTTTCAAGAACTAGCACTTTTCGGCCATAAAACAAATCATGCGCACGAAGTCTATTATAGGTTAAAAATGAAAGCGTAGGAATATTTCTTCCCGCACGTTTAATCATTTTATCATCATCCTTCAAAATCAATACGGTCCGCTCATCTTGAACAAAGGCATGTAAAATTTTTACAAGATCTTTGGTTTTACCGCTTTCCACCGAGAAATCTTCAACAACAACAATCCTATCATTTTGTGCATGCAAACTCAAAATAGAAGTCATTGCCAATCTCTTCGCCTTCTTAGGCATTGCATAGCTATAATCACGAGGCTGAGGCCCAAAAATAACCCCACCGCCAACAAGCAAAGGCGATTTTTTATCGCCGCGGCGAGCACGCCCCGTTCCCTTCTGCTTATAAGGTTTCGCATTCGACCCATTCACCTCGGCACGTCCTTTCGTACACGCCGTACCGACACGCATATTTGCTAATTCATTGGTGATGGCATAATAAATAACGTCTTTATTAACAGGGAGCCCAAACACATTATCATCAAGCTCAATCGTCCGCAGCTCTTTACCATCAATTGAATATACTTTCTTTTCCATTACAATCTCCTGCCGCTATCTTTCCCGTTTTACAGCGGATTTAAGGAATACAACCGCATCCTTTTTTCCAGGAACAGAGCCGCGCACCATAACCACACCTAATTCAGAATCAACCTTTTCAATCTTCAGATTCTGCACCGTCACCCGCTCAACACCCATATGACCGGGCATCTTTACATTCTTAAATGACCGCCCCGGGCTAGTACACTGCCCCGTCGATCCGGGCTCACGATGAAATTTAGACCCATGCGAAGCTCTTCCGCCGCCGAATCCCCAGCGCTTAACAACTCCCTGAAAACCCTTGCCTTTCGACAGCGCCGTTACATCAAGGTAGCGAACAGCATCCAAAATTTCAACGCCTACTTTAGCACCGACAGCAACCTCTTTATCAAAACCGCGAAATTCTTTTAACAGCCGCACCGGCTCAACACCTTCCGCAAATTGATTTGCATACACTTTTGAAACATGTCTAGCCTTTAAAGCGCCAACCCCTAAAACAACCGCGCCATAACCAAAATCGTCATTTTTTTTAATAGCCACAACCGTATTCGGTTCGATTTGCAGGACAGTAACCGGCGTAAGCCGCCCATTCTCATCGAAAACCTGCGTCATGCCGATTTTTTTACCAATCAGTCCAACCATAACAACTCCTTACAGGAGACATTCCTCCTTGGTACGCACGCCCTGATTAAGCGCCGTCTACCTTTTTACCTATTGTTTAATCTCTACATCAACACCCGCGGAAAGCTCAAGAGCCATAAGCGCATTCATCACCTCAGCAGAAGGCTCAATAATATCAATCAGCCGCTTATGCGTTCTCATCTCAAACTGTTCACGTGATTTTTTATTAACATGAGGTGAACGTAAAACAGTAAATTTATTAATCCGCGTAGGAAGCGGGATAGGCCCTGAAACCTTTGCACCAACTTTTTGAACCGCTTGAACAATAGACTTAGAACTTTGATCAACCAACTCAACATCAAATCCGCGAAGCTTTACACGAATCTTTTCTTTCGCCATATATCCTCCGTACAAAGACAAGCGATCGAACACCTATCCGACCGCTCATCCTTACTACGCTAAAATCTCTGTAACCTGTCCAGAAGCAATTGTCCTACCACCTTCACGGATAGCAAGCTTAAGCCCCTTATCCATAGCAATAGGATGAATTAATTCGCCGATAATCTTTGTGTTATCACCCGGCTTAACCATGTCAACGCCTTCAGGCAACGTAATAGTACCAGTAATATCAGTAGTTCTAAAATAGAACTGAGGACGGTATCCGCTAAAGAACGGACTATGACGGCCGCCTTCATCCTTAGACAATACGTATATTTGCGCTTCAAATTTGGTATGCGGCTGAATACTACCCGGCTTAGCCAAAACCTGCCCGCGCTCAACTTCTTTCTTATCGATACCGCGCAGCAAAAGACCTACGTTATCACCAGCAAGCCCCTGATCCAAAAGCTTATTAAACATTTCAATACCGGTAACAACAGTCTTCTTCGTCGGCTTAATACCCACGATCTCAACCTCATCGTTAAGATTGACAATACCACGTTCGATACGACCAGTAACAACGGTACCACGACCAGAGATAGTAAAAATATCTTCAATAGGCATCAAGAACGGCTTCGCATCATCACGCACCGGATCCGCAAAATAAGAATCCATAGCTTGCAGCAACTCTTCAACACAGGCCGTATCCTCAACACCAGCGCCGTCTTGCAATGCTTTAAAAGCAGATCCCTTAATAATAGGCGTATCACGGGGAAAGCCATAGCTTTCAAGCGCATCACGCACCTCTTCTTCCACCAATTCAATAAGTTCTGCATCATCTACCAGATCAACCTTATTTAAAAAGACGATAATAGAAGGAACCCCTACCTGTCGCGCAAGCAACAAATGCTCTTTGGTTTGCGGCATAACACCGTCCGGAGCAGAAACCACAAGCACCGCGCCATCCATCTGAGCAGCACCGGTAATCATGTTTTTTACATAGTCAGCATGGCCTGGACAGTCAATATGCGCATAATGCCGTTTATCAGACTGATACTCCAAGTGCCGAGTATTAATAGTAATACCGCGCTCCTTTTCCTCCGGCGCATTGTCAATTTCATCATACCTTAAAAGCTTATCACCATATTTTTTCGCACAATATGTAGTGATCGCTGCCGAAAGAGTTGTTTTACCATGGTCTACGTGACCAATAGTACCAACATTCATGTGAACTTTTGTTCTCTCGAACTTTTCCTTTGCCATGTAAATCCTCCTAACAGACAATAGGCAACTAACAAAAAAACCCGCCCATCAAACAGCGAGAGCATTTCAAAGTGAAATGCAGTAAAGATAACTATATAAAAACCAGAAAATAAATAAAGGTAAAGATAATAATACAGAGAGGAAAAATGAAAACGCGTTATAAACGACAAAAAGCAAACGCCGCGCCGCAGCCACATTTACAACAAAAGCCTATCATAGCAATTCGATAAGCACTACTCGGATCCACCTGATCATCATCAAAACAATATTCCGACGACTGGTTTGGCATCCTACAGAGTAATAGGAATATCCCTTAGCCTTCCCTCAGAAGACCAACACAGAAACCTGCCTTAACCAAAAGGCTTTACGGATCCGGAAAACTCTTAAAGAATACCGGGCGATACATACAAAGATAAAGCCCGCCCATTTGACCGTTTTTTATACCATTTTGATAAAATAATGTCAAGCCAAAGACAAATTATTTTTTAAGGCAAAGATATTGGACGCTTTTTTTACACATGTTCACTATAGCATTGACAGTATGCGAGGTATACGCTACCCCCACTATTACCGTAATTATCTTAGAAAACAGGAGGAATGCAATTGACTTTTTCCTTAAGCTTCCATATAATCATCCCTCGTATTATAATATTATTTATCTATTTTATTTATGATCTTGAGGCAGCAATGCCATAAAATTAGAAAACAAGGAGTCTTGTGTTATGAAACGGACATTCCAACCAAGTAGAACCAAACGGTTACGGCGGCATGGCTTTCGAGCCCGTATGACAACGCATGGAGGCCGCAAAGTATTAAAAAGCCGTCGCGCAAAAGGCCGTTATAAACTTTCTGTATCAGACGAAAAGAAACGCTACTAGCATTATGATGTATGGAACGCTCTTGTTTATCTAAAAAAGAGCGTATTTGTACTGGTACACAAATACGGAAACTTTTTAAAAATGGATGCAGTTATAGGTGCAACGGGGCGAAGCTGTTTGTTTTATCAAATCAATTACCGTATAATCGTTTTATTTGTACTTTTAAACGGCATTATGGAACCGCTGTACAAAGGAACAAAGCGCGGAGACTTTCAAAAGAGGTATACCGGCGCATGAAATGCTCACTTCTAACTGGCAAAGACATTCTGCTATTTTTGCTTCCCGGGAATGATACATTCTTGGGACGAAAGCAGCAATTACAGTATTTGTTTAAAAAAGCAGAGCTTTTTAACTCTTAAATTAAAGATGAAACGTAATTATGCAAAGCGTGCGGGGCAATTACCCGTTCTGATATCATGTGCTATGATAAGGATATATCAAAACTGCATATCTCCTTTATTTCCTCCTTCATGTAGATATTATCCTACTTGTTCCCAATATGCGTTGCAGAGCCTCAAAAAACATGGGTTTATTAAAGGGTGTTTTTTATCTATTAAGCGAATTTTACGTTGTCATCCTTTTCATGAGGGAGGATATGACCCTGTACCATAAAGCGGGTGTGAACAGTTATCTTCGCTCTACAATTTTATTAGCGTAATTGAAAGTATAACCTAGGAGATTCATAATGAATAAAAATATTGTTATTGCAATTGTACTTTCTGGTATTGTCATTGCAAGTTCTACTTATTTGCAATATAAATTCTATCCGCCCACCCCTACACCTGAATCAGTGGCCACAACCGCTGCAGAGCACCCCCCGATCCCACAAAATACCTTAGTTACTGAAGCCAATACTGAACCGGTAGATATTATCGAAAACAACAGTGAGCCCATAACGAAAGAAGAACGAGTTACGGTAAAAACGTCCGTCGCTGAAATAACTTTTACGAATCGGGGCGGAGATATCATCTCTTATAAGTTATTAGAGCATATCGGTTCGCAAGGGGAAGATCACGTTGAATTAGTAAAAAATGCTACTGATAAAAATAGAGCTTTTTCCATTGCGCTTGGCGACGCAAATGCTCCTGCTATCGATCAATTTTTCAGCGTAAAAAGAGAAACTATTGATGGGAAAGAAATCGTCGGTTTTTTTAAGACCATCACTATTAAAAACAGCGACGGCACTACTGCTTCGTTTATCCTTGCCAAAAGATATACCTTTTTCCCAAAAGATTATATGTTTGAACTCGCCATTACGGTAAGCGGGGACAATACCTTGAGAGGGCTTAACTTCAATAATACAGGCTATACCCTGCGAACACCGCCCCAAATCGGGCCACAATGGAATGCTAAAGCAGATCGCTATGAGTATCGTACTTTTTTTTCTTTCATAGACGGTAAGAAAAAAGACACTACGTTGAAAGCAAACCAGGTAAAATTGATTACGGAGCCAGCCATGTGGGCGGGAATTTCAGGCAAATATTTTAGCTTAATTGTATTACCGACAGTGCCTATGCAACAAATACAGTATTCTACCACGCAAGTAAACACTGACACCGTGCAAAACGGACAGCTTTTTTTCTCACGGCAAATAATTACCGAGAATAAGGCCACTGACATCTATAGAATCTATTTCGGCCCCTGTTCTGAGAAAATCTTAAGTGCATATAATATCCCGTTAAAAAATAACTACGGATATGACAACATACGGATCGATACCGTGGCAGTAACCAGCGGTATTTTGAGACCGCTTGAAGTATTACTGAAATGGCTTTTGGAATTTTTTTACAGGCTTATCCCTAATTGGGGCGTAGCGATCATCTTAGTGACCATCTTAATTAAAATAGTATTCTTTCCCATGACAAAAAAAAGTTCAGAAGCTACTCAGCAAATGCAAAAAATGCAGCCTAAAATTCAAGAGTTACAAGCAAAATACAAAGGCAAACCGCAAAAACTCAATGAAGAAATGGCTAAATTATATAAAACTGCGGGATATAATCCCTTATCAGGCTGTTTACCCCTGCTAATACAGTTCCCTATTCTGTTTGCGATGTATCGCCTTTTCAATAACTACTTTGAATTTCGCGGTGCAATGTTTATCCCGTATTGGATACCCGATTTGTCAGTTGGCGATAGTATATGGCATTTCTCAAACCCGCTACCGTTATTAGGGTGGACCGACTTGCGTATTCTGCCTATCGTCTACGTTATTTCCCAGCTCATTTTTGGCAAAATAACGCAAACCCCAACAAGCGATCAGCAACAAAATAACACCATGAAAATTATGCTCTATGGGATGCCGATATTCTTTTTCTTTATGTTTTACGACGCTCCATCAGGTCTATTGCTATACTGGACGTTTACTAATTTTCTCATGTTAATACAGCAGCTCATAATCAAACATACGATGAATAAAAAGGAGATACATACATGATGTACGAATTTGAAGGAAAAACTGAACGGGATGCTATTGATAAAGCTATCTCGGAACTTGGACTTCAATCAGATCAATTTGATGTTGAAATTATAGAAATTCAAAAAAACACGTTATTTAAAAAAGGTTATGCTAAAATCAGAGTGCACATTGATGACCCGCATACTACAAATAGTCATCAAAGCAATGAGAAAGACGCGGCAACTATCGCAGGAATGCAAAATTCAGAAAAAGAAAAGCAATTACTTACCTTTATCACTGAACTCATTAAGAAAATGGGATATGCCGCTCAAGCTGAAATTAGTTCACATGACGACAAGAAACTAATTATTCGGATTTCATCGGATTCTTCAGCTATTTTAATAGGAAAAAAGGGAAAAAATCTTGATGCGCTACAATTAGTTGCTAATGTGTATGCCGGAAAACTCCAACTGAACGATCGTATCATACTCGACTGTGAAAATTACCGTATACGCCGTGAAGAAGCGCTCGTGCGGTTAGCCTATACGACAGCAGATCAGGTGGTGATGAAAAAAACATCTATCCTATTACAGCCTATGAACCCCTATGAGCGGAGGCTTATCCACAGTACTTTAACTGATATCAGAGATGTGGATACTAAAAGTGAAGGTGAAGGACTTTATAAGCAGGTACGTGTGTTCTATAAAGGAATATAAAAGGCCCTGTGCGGTAATTTCGTTTTCGCACAGGATCGACGAGTTCAAAATCGCACAAATAGTAGGTTTATTTTCAGCTGTTGAAATAGTGCGATCATCAACTGATGAACCTCCTTATTCATCAGTTGACGGCGAATTTTGGCAAAGTCAAAATATCGCTTCTGTCTATAGCAACTGCCATCCTGAGGCGGTTCTGAACTGTATTAACGTATGCGCGTTCCGTGCATAAATGCCGCAGTTTCCAAAGTTCACACTTTGTTCACCTGTTGCATTTTAAGGTACGATTTTGAACATCGCATTTCAAGGTAACCTGTTCCGAAACGAAAGTTCTGGAACAGATTTAAAACATCACAGCATTACGGATACTTCACCATGATAAGTATTTGCCACAATATGAGGAACGATACATGCGTATATATAAACTATTAGTGCTTACCATATTAAGCCACTTTTTTATTGCTGCAACACTGAGCGCTGCAGCAATGATTTCACCAAAAAATTCAGAACAAGGAAAAAAAATGACTGAAATAAGTATGTCGCTCAATGATGGGCTTTATGCAGTAATTGAAACGGTTAAAGGCGATATTGTAGTAGAACTTTTTTATAAGGATACGCCGCTCACCGTGTGTAATTTTATCGGCTTAGCAGAAGGAACACTGGATGCTGCAAAGGGCAAACCTTTTTATAATGGTTTACTGTTCCACAGGGTAATTGAAAATTTTATGATTCAGGGGGGGGATCCCGATGGAAAAGGTACCGGAGGTCCCGGCTATGCTTTCCCTGACGAAATCGTACCTCATCTAAAACACGACAAGGCGGGTATTTTATCAATGGCAAATGCAGGGCCTGGTACCAATGGCTCACAGTTTTTCATTACGCATGTACCAACGCCATGGCTCGACGGCAAACACACCGTATTCGGCAGTGTGGTACAGGGACAGGCCGTGGTGAATACCATTGCACAAGGGGATCGCATCTCAAGCATTACAATTATACGCAAAGGTACAGAGGCCAAACAATTTACTGCTACGCAAAAAGATTTCAACTCTTATGTAAAACAAGCTACCGATCGAGCTCAAAAATACGCTGCTGAAAGAATACAAAAACAAGAAGCACTTATCAAGCAAAAATTTCCACAGGCTACAAGAACGAATAATGGTATCTTTTATACCATACATTCACCGGGGAAAGGGCAAAAAGCAGTGGCAGGGAAAACCCTTACCATGAAGTACAAGGGCTCACTCCTCGATGGTACTGTTTTTGATAATTCAGACATGCACGAACCATTACAATTCATTGCAGGAGCAGGACAGCTTATTCCAGGATTTGACCAGCAAGCTATACAAATGACGGTAGGAGAAAAACGAACTATCGTTATCCCTCCGGAATTAGCCTATGGCTCACGCGGAGCAGGCGGCGTTATTCCTCCCGATGCTTACTTAGTTTTTGAACTAGAGCTTCTATCAATTAACTAAATCGCTCAAAGTGCATAAGGACAGGCTTGAAAAATGGTAGCAATGGCTATAAAACGAATTTTCTATTGCTGTATACTATGCAGTATTTGCGCTACCTCATGTAAAACTGAACAAAAAAGCTATAGCCGTACTGTGCTTCTGTTAGGGACTGTCTGCACTATTCAGCTGTTTTCTGATATCACCGCCGAAAAAGCAGCAGCCGTTTTACAACGTTGCGTCGATCGTATAACAGTGCTAGATCAGCAGTTAAGTGCAAATAGCGAACAATCAATGCTCGCTGAAATCAATACCCGTGCAGAAATATCTGCTGTTCCTGTCCCTGCTGATATATACCCTCTGTTTGAGCGGTCAATTTTTTTTGCACAGCTCACGCAGGGGGCTTTTAATCCAGCAATTGGCTCAGTAGTGAAACTGTGGAACATTGGGTTTGATACTGCACAAGTTCCCTCAACAGAAGATATTCATAAGGCGCTGCAACTTACTGACTATACCGAAATTAAACTAAGTGAAGGAACCGCATTTTTAAAGAAAAAAGGCATGAAACTTGACCTCGGCGCCATCGCGAAAGGCTTTGCCGCAGATGAAGTAGTCACCATTCTCAAAACCGAAGATATAACGAGTGCACTCATCGATATAGGAGGAACTATTACTGCTGTGGGGACAAAACAAACGCAGCAACCATGGACTATCGGCATCCGTGACCCACGCCAGCAGCAAGGCAATGCGGTGATAGCTATTCAGGCAACAGATAAAAGTATCTCAACTTCTGGTGTGTATGAACGTTTTTTTATACAAGACGGTATACGATATCACCATATCATCGATCCTAAAACGGGAAAGCCAGTAGAAAGCAAGCTCCTTTCAGTATCCATCATTACCGATTCTGCTACCGATGCTGATGCATTATCCACCGCATGCTTTGTACTCGGTTACGAAGCGAGCCTCCAGATTCTAAACGCATTTTCGCACACCGAAGCGCTATTTATTTTTGATGACAATACCCTGCAAGCCACTGCCGGCCTTATAAACAAACTGCGCATTTTAAATCCTGATTTTCGTTTAGCGCGGCAAAAAAACTAATTGTGTTATGGCTGTAAAATAGACTGAAATGAGATCAGTCATTCCAGTCTATTTCCGTTATACCAGCACAAGTTGCATACTCTGACGTTATACCAGTTTCAACACATTAATCATCTCTAATGCCGACAGAGCACAATCGTAGCCTTTATTTCCCGCTTTCGATCCAGCACGCTCAATCGCCTGCTCAATATTGTCTGTAGTGAGTACACCAAAAATAACCGGAAGCCCCCTTTGCAAGCCTACGTGTGCAATGCCCTTTGAAACTTCCGCACACACATAATCATAATGAGACGTAGCACCCCGTATCACTGCGCCAATACAGATAATTGCATCATATGTATTGCTTGCAGCCATTTTATCTGCAACTACCGGAATTTCAAAAGCACCTGGAACCCAAACCAGGGTAATATTTTGTTCATCAACTCCATGCCGTACCAAACCATCAACAGCTCCGGAAACTAGTTTATTGACGATAATTTCATTAAACCGGGATGCAACAATGCCAATCTTTATTCCTTTCGCTGCAACTAATGTTCCCTCGAGTGTATGCATAATCACCTCCAAATTACTCAAATATGAGTAAAAATATGCCCCATCTTGTTTTTTTTCGTCTCTAAGTAAAATTTATCATATTGCTGTGCGGTAATTTCAAGCGGCTCTCGCTCTACTACCTTTAAACCAAAACCATCCAAACCGTACACTTTTTGAGGATTATTAGTTAGTAATCGAATGGATACAACGCCTAAGTCCCTCAGAATCTGTGCACCTATCCAATATTCACGTAAATCCGCCTTAAATCCAAGTTTGATATTGGCTTCAACCGTGTCGTAGCCTTTTTCTTGAAGCTCATAGGTTTTCAATTTATTAATGAGCCCTATCCCGCGCCCTTCTTGCCTCATATAGAGGATAATCCCGCGCCCTTCTTTTTCTATTCGAGCCATCGCTTCATGCAGCTGCAGCCCGCAATCACATCGGAGAGAACCAAATACATCCCCGGTTAGGCATTCAGAATGCACGCGACACAGCACATTTTCGCCATTTCCGATGTCGCCTTTTACCAGCGCAACATGATGCTCTCCGGTAATATCATTAATATAACCGTAAATATCAAAATTACCAAAGCTAGTAGGCAACTTAGCTTTGGTTTCTTGGATCACATGCTTATCGTGGATACGGCAATAATCCTGTAAATCCTTGATGGCAATAGATACAAGGCCATGTTTTTCTGCAAATTCACGCAATTTTGCCGTTCGCATCATCGTCCCATCATCTTCCATGATTTCACAACATAAACCACACTGCTTTAAGCCCGCAAGCCGACATAAATCAACAGTCGCTTCTGTATGTCCATTACGGCACAGCACTCCACCCTTACGTGCAATAAGCGGAAACATATGCCCAGGCCGGCGAAAATCATCAGGCTTTGCTTCTGCATTTACAAACTGCAATGCGGTCATTGAGCGTTCAACCGCAGAGATCCCCGTTGTTGTAGTATGATGATCAACCGAGACAGTAAAAGCAGTTTCATGATTATCAGTGTTTTTAGTCACCATGGAATGAAATTGCAATTTCGCAGCAATTTCCGCACTCATAGGCGCGCAAATAAGCCCCTTTGCATACCGCGCCATCATATTTACATTTTCTGGTGTTGCATATTCGGCAGCACAAATCATATCACCTTCGTTTTCACGCTCAATGTCATCTGTAACCAAGATAATACGCCCCTGCCTCAGTGCTTCCAGAGCTTGCTCAATTGAATTGCCATTTTCAGGCATTGTCAACCTCCCTTAAAATCCATTTGTTTTTAAAAATGCTTCTGTTATCGTAGATGGGGTAGTTTTTTGCTTTTCTGGTATTGTACCCGTTTGCATGCATTTTTGAATATATTTCCCAATCACATCATTTTCAAGGTTTACCATTTCGCCGCATTGCTTGTACAAAAGGCTCGTATGCTCAGCGGTCAGGGGGATAATGGACACCGTAAATTCTACAGTATCCACTGAGGCTACCGTCAAACTAATACCATCAATGGCAATAGAACCTTTTTCCACGATAAGGTTCAGGATATGTGGGGCAGCTTCAATATGCACAATAACCGCATTTCCCTCTTTTTGCTGTCGAGTTATTTTCCCTACGCCATCAATATGGCCTGAAACGATATGACCACCAAAGCGCCCATCCACCGGCATCGCACGCTCAAGATTCACTGGATCATCTACCCGCAAAGCCCCAAGCGCAGAACGCCGCAATGTCTCTGCCATCACATCAGCAGTGAACCCATGCGCTGAAATATCAGTTACAGTAAGACATACCCCATTGACGCATATGCTATCCCCTTTACGCGTTCCCGAAAGCACTTGTTTTGCTGCAACGTGTATCGTACCAAAACCAGCCTGTAACGCAATCTTCTTAATCGTGCCAGTTTCTTCAATTATGCCGGTAAACATGATACTACCTCATATTCCAATAATATATCATCTTGAAACCGCTCCATAGCAGCAAGACGCATGGCGCATGTTTCATGCGGATCCGTAATGCCTTTTCCGCCAATAGGTGATTTAGCTACGCTACTACCAAAAATCTTAGGCGCAATATAGCAATATAATTTATTGACAACTCCTGCACATAATGCAGCTGCATGTATCTCAGCGCCCCCTTCAATCAATATACTATCAAATCCTCTTTCACCTAACAGAGCTACGAGCTCACGAAAGTCAACATGAGGCTCTGCACTACCACGCTCCTTCTGTAGGAGCAATACTTCAATTCCTTTGCGTTCAAGGGCTTGTTTTTGTTGCATAAACCGGTTATCCGTATAACCACTGCATGCTGCAATGATAGTTGGAATGGCATCAGCTGTACCAACAATAGTTGAAGTTAAAGGAATACGGAGCGTAGAATCACAGATAATCCTTACCGGATTCCTTTTCCCGCCAATTCTACAGGTAAGCAGCGGATCATCGGCAAGGACCGTACCAATACCAACACAAATGCATGCATATTTATTCCGTAGCCGCTGAACATGCATACGCGCCTCTATTCCAGTAATCCATTTGGATGCGCCAGTTTTAGTAGCAATCTTACCATCAGCAGTCATAGCATATTTTAGGGCAACATAAGGTTGTTTAGTAGTAATAACGTGAAAAAAAATATCATTGAGCATATCACATTGTTCGCGCATACAGTTTTCAATAACTTCAATACCATAATCACGCAAGAATGCTAATCCTTTCCCTGAAACCAACGGATTAGGATCTCGTGAACCAACGACAACTTTTGCAATGCGTGCTTCAACGATAGCTTGTGTACATGGAGGCTGTTTTCCATAATGACAGCAGGGTTCTAATGTTACGTATAAAGTCGAACCGGTGGGATCCTCATTTCTGCGCACACAGTCCTGTAGAGCATCACGTTCAGCATGAAGTGCTCCATAGGCACGGTGCCAACCTTTACCGATAATGGTATTATTTTTGACGATAACCGCCCCTACAATAGGATTAGGGCTGGTTTTCCCTTCACCCAATTTTGCAAGACGTATCGCCTTAATCATAAACTGGCAATCACAATCATTATACAGCGGTTCTGCCATAAAAGCCCTTCTTAGTTCGGGGCCATAGCAGCTGCATTTTTCTATATTAGAAGATTTTCTACAATGCAGTCTTCTTTCATCCAGACTTTACTGTCGGCCATGGAATTGCACCATGTCATACCTTGCGGCTCGCTGGCTTATGCTTAAAAAGTACACAACCATCTAAGATAGGCATACTATTTCTTTTTGCACTTACAGCCGGTAGGGATTTACACCCTGCCCCGAAGACGGATATATCATAGCATAATCGCACGGTTAATGCAATAGTTCATAAACTTGACAAACTCAACATGCTTTAATACGGAACTATTGCAATAAACCTACCTGCTTCAACAGTTATTACCACATCACGGTTTGCACACCGATATTCTTCTGTTATCCGATTACTTAAACTAAATTCTCCCTGCTCCCAATGCACATATGCAAGCGGCCATATAAGCCCTTCAGATTGTATGCAATAGCGAGGGCATACCGTAGGCACAGCAAAAAAAGAAACATGCGACGCACATTGCTGAGGAGAAAGATACAAAACGACAGCTTTACCTGTATCAGCAGGTTGTAAAGCAAAAATAATTTGGGTGGAGCATAACCATACATGAGGAAAAACGTGCTGTTCAAATTGCTTAACAATACCAATTAAATGATCAATTCTTCCACCATCACCGCCACAAAGGGTAATAAAATCAGCGCCATGTGCAATAGCAACTTTCAAAGCAACAACCGTATCAGTATCATCTTTATCCTGCGGCAAAAGATGTATACATTTTTTAGGATAATCATCAAGTATAGTATCGGGATAAAGGCTATCCATATCACCAACAATTAAATTCGGCACATAGCCAAAAGCACGTGCACACAGCAAACCTGAATCAGCCGCAATAATATAAGTAGGAACTGCAACTGTATGAAGATATGCATCAAAATTTCTTTTTGTAGGATGTTCTCCTCCAGTAAAAATTAATACATGCTGCATATATGTGGGCTAACTTTTAACACACATGTTCAAATTAAGCCAGCAATAGCAGTGCCTAAGGTTACTGCATTATCTGTTGTCTCAATATCAAAATAAATACCTCGCTGTTCTGTTAATACTGTCTGTAAATAGGACGTAACCCTACGGTATAAATGATGCATCTTTAAAAAAGTAGTCCCCTCTGCCAAAATACATACTGGCGAGATAGGATTACTACCTTTGCCACTTTTAATAACTGCCGCAGCAATGTTCCCCGCAGCAAGCCGTGCCGCACGAATAACCACTGCATCGACCAGTCTGTAAGTAAGTTCACGATCCCGTTCACTTTTTCCGGTTAAGAATGCACCCAATAGGGTATCTTCCGCATAAGGATTAGATAAAAATTGATTAGCTTCAATCAGAGAAAGAGATTCTAACGTAGAAAATACCGTATTTATACTATCAGAGAAAATGCCGTCACGAGCGGCAATGCGCAGTATATGTGCTGCAAGAGAACCAAGATACGCCCCAGAACACATTTTTTCAAGCCAATACAACTCTGGTTCATTGGTCTTTTGCGCAATGATTTCATCAAAATAACTACGGGGAATCTTATTGGACTTTCCAGATTCGCAAACAATAATTTGAGCTGAAGGTCTTACGTTACTTTCAGTGCCTCCCTCAAGCTTAGCGATTGGATCGTATTCAATATATGCAGTATTCGTCCCAGTACCAAGAATAAATCCAACATAAGAACTATATTTTTTTCCTAATCCTGAGGTGGCCGCTCCAGCAAACAAAGCAGCAACCGTATCATTTAATAATGTAATACGCCTTAATGGGGTCCAACCTCGTTTTTGTAATGCTTCTGCTAAACTTTTCCCCAAAGATGAACCAACTACCTGTGGCGCTTTAATTTCTTTGGAAAATCTCAATACTTCACCATCACCATCAGGAGTTATTTTCATCGGATATGAAAAACAAAAACCTATTGTTTCAGCAGCATTTTTCAGACGATCCAAATAAGAAGCCATGGTATCATAAAATTCTTCTTTTGAATATTCCCGATCAGTTGCCGGCATAGGACTTCGCTCAAATTGACTAATTGAAGGCTTACTTGTACTATCAAAGCTAACCAAACATGAACGAAAATTGGTCCCCCCTGCATCAACAACAATAACTGATGTGTTTTTAGGAAGCTCTGCAGGCGGCAATAGCCATGTAGGGATCATATCAAGCGCTGTACCTACTTTAGGCGGAAAAACAGGGCCGCACCGCAAACCTTCTTCCATATCGTACAAAAGAGCATCTATAATAGTATTAACTGAAGGGCCACGAAGATCAAAATTATAACGACCTAAAAAAGAAGAAACAGTATACTGATTATCCATATTCTCATCCTTTCACTATATTTTCAGATGTATCCAGAAACATAATAAGTATAATAACATAAAAGGAGAGAGGCGACAAGGGAGAGTTTGCTTTAGACGGATAAATTTAAAGGAAAAATAAGCTGAATAAAAAAAAGCCTGGCAGC
>JBQNBR010000018.1:0-28670 GCA_052169815.1 Treponema sp. | reverse complement strand
CTATTACCCGAGCTTCCCAAGCTCGTGACGGGGGTCCGACTCCCCTCATCCGCTTCTTTTTCACGCATTCAGTTTATCTGCATTATCTTCTATAAAATAAGCATTGCATCGCCATACGAAAAAAAGCGGTACTTGTGTTCTATTGCATGGCGGTATGCCGTAAAAATAGCCTCTTTTCCTGCAAAAGCGCACACTAACATCAACAATGTCGATTCAGGGGTATGGAAATTAGTAAGCAGCGCATCCACGAGGCCGAAGCGGTATCCGGGATAGATAAAAATATTGGTGCTCTGCGTGCCGCGCCGCAGTGTGTGCGTATCAGCATTCCACGCCGATTCCAGCGTGCGCACCGAGGTAGTGCCCACCGCCACGATGGGCTTGCGCTGCGCATGAGCCTCTTCGATAGAATCAGCTGCCGCGTTTTCGATGCAAAAAGCCTCACGGTGCATCTGATGTTCTTCTATGGTTTGGCTGCGCACTGGCAAAAAGGTACCGAGGCCGACATGCAGGGTAACCGCTGTTTGAGCGATATGCCGCTCGTCCAGATCGTGCAACACAGCTGGGGTAAAATGGAGCCCCGCCGTAGGAGCTGCCGCCGAACCGATATGCTGCGCATAGATTGTTTGATAACGCGCAGCATCATCCACCGTATCTTCCCGTTTAATGTAAGGCGGAAGCGGAATATGCCCATGGGCTTCAAGCCACGAATCGGTGATGCACCGGCTAAATCTGATATACCGGTAATCGGCAGCATCATCGGACGGAACGTCAGCAGGCGGGGCAATCAGCGTCCCGACAGTGCCGGCCGCAAAGGTATAGTGCTTGCCTTCCTTCTGCCTTTTGGAGCGCTTAATCAACACTTTCCACGTATGCCCCGTATCGACCGGCGCAACCAGTAGGAATTCTACTTCGCTCGCTCCGCTTTGCGCATAGACGCGAGCATGACGCACTTTGGTATTATTGAAAACCATCAGACAATCAGGCGGTAAAAACGCCGGTAAATCGGAAAATACCGCATCGGTGATACGCCCACTCGCTCTATCTAAAACAAGGAGCCGGTCATTGCCCCGTTCGCCGGAAGGGTACTGCGCTATCAGTTCTTTAGGCAGATCAAAATAAAAATCATTGGTAAGCATGTATTCCTCATTTTGTTGACACTGCCTGCTACTATAGCAGCATCGCAAGGCGCGGGCAATACCTCTTGCAATTTATACTAATAACGATACGTCAATAATGAGCTTGACAAATTGTAATATATATATTACATATAAAGATATGATAGAAATACGAAAGACCGACAAATATACAAAATGGTTTGATGGGCTAAAAGATAAAAGAACACAAGCTATAATAGATATGCACATTGATAGAATGCGGCTCGGTAATTTCGGAAATTCGGAACCTATAGGCAATGGGTTATCAGAATTAAAAATACACTACCAGTCAGGATTTAGAATTTACTATAAAAATCAGAACAATATAGTAATCATTTTGTTATGCGGTGGTAATAAATCAACACAGCAAGGTGATATTTTAAAAGCACACAAAATAGCAGCGGAGGAAAATATATGATAACAAAATGGGACATGGCGGACAATATCAAAACCCCTGAAGATGTAATAATGTATCTATCGGCAGCCCTTGAAGAAGGTGAACCGGCTGACGTTATAAACGTAATCGGCGCAATCGCCCGTTCTAAAGGAATGACAAAACTTGCAAAAGAGGTAGGAGTAAGCCGTGAATCGTTTTATACTTCATTATCAGAAAAAGGAAACCCTTCATTTTCAACTGTTTTTAACACATTGCGTTCAATGGGTATCACACTACAAGCACGGCAAACTGCAATAGCATAGAACAAACAAACTAAAAAAAGGCGGGCAATACCTGCCGGCGCAACTCATTAGGCCTGTTCAGCACCGAAAGTTTCCGCACCAGGTTTATTGAAAAAAAACAGGCAATCAGCTATACTCGCCCGCATGGAATTTACTCAAGAATTTATAGACGGCCTTGTGGTAAACGAGGTTGATATTATGAAAAAAATTGCGGAGGAACTGCACATACAAACGCACCAAGTTTCTGCCGTTATCACACTCGTCAATGAAGGCTGTACCATCCCCTTTATTTCACGGTACCGTAAAGAAATGCACGGTTCACTCGACGAAGTGCAGGTGCGGGATTCCGATAAGCTCTTTAAAACATACACCAACCTCGAAACACGCCGGCTTGAAATTGTGCGCGGCATTTTTGCAGCAGGCAAACTCAGCGAATCGCTGTACCAAAACGTCTTGAAAGCGGCAACTTTAACCGAGCTGGAAGATATCTGGGCACCCTTTAAGAAAAAGAAAAAAACACGCGGTATGCTCGCCATCGAACGGGGTTTACAGGAGCTTGCCGATCTGATGAAGCAGCTGCCCGACGCTCCATTGCGTGAGCGCGCCGCAGCATTCATAAAAATAGATGAGGAAAACGAAGCGCTGTCCGTACCTACCATTGAAGACGCGCTTACCGGCGCCGCTGATATCATTGCAGAAGAAATCGCGCAGGACACCGACAACCGCAAAGCAGTGCACGATTACTTTATGGCAACCGGTATGTTTGAAGTAAAAGGTATCGGCGGCGACGATGCGCAAAAAACCTCAGTATATCAAATGTACTGGGACTATGCGGAGCCGCTTAATCAGATAAAAGCGCATCGCGTGCTCGCCATCAACCGCGGAGAGCGCGAGGGAGTACTCGAAGTCAAAATCGATATCGACATCGATGAAGCCGTTAAACGGGTACAAACCCGCTTTGTTACGTACAATCAGTACCACACTGATGCCATCGCAGACGGCGTTATCCGGTTATTAAGCCCCGCGGTGTTACGGGAAATACGGACGGACTTAGCAGAATCCGCAGATACCCACGGCATCACTATTTTCAGTGAAAACTTGAAGCACCTGCTTATGACCCAGCCGATAAAGGGAACGCGGGTACTCGGCGTTGACCCCGGCATCCGCACCGGCACCAAATGCGCCGCGCTCGATGAAACCGGAAAATACTTAGGCTCGTTTGTGATCTATCAGCACAAGGCAGAAGAAGCCAAAGCGGCGTTGGTAAAAGCGGTAAAAGCCTATGCAGTGCAGCTTATTGCCGTGGGCAACGGCACCGGATCGCATGAAGTGCAGGAAATTGTTTCTGACGTGATTAAAAACAATTGTCCCGATGTTCTATTCACAGTAGTTGACGAAGACGGCGCCTCAGTCTATTCGGCAGGGGATGTGGCACGGGAAGAATTTCCCGATCTCGATTTGACTATCCGCGGCGCAATTTCCATCGGCAGGCGGCTACAAGACCCGCTGGCAGAACTCGTCAAGATAGACCCCAAATCCATCGGCGTCGGTTTATACCAGCACGACCTTAACCAAAAAAAGCTGTCTGAAGAACTCGATACCGTTGTCGGCTCGGTGGTAAACAATGTAGGAGTGAACGTAAACACCGCCAGCGCCTCGTTACTCAAATACGTTTCAGGCATCAACAGCGGACTTGCCAAGAAAATCGTAAAACACCGTGAACAATCCGGTGTGTTCACCGATAGATCGCAGCTGCTTTCAGTGAGCGGCATGGGGCAGAAAACCTTCGAACAATGCGCCGGTTTTTTAAAGATACCGGAAAGCAAAAACCCGCTTGATAATTCGTGGGTACACCCTGAAAACTACGCAGCTGCCGAAGTTATTTACAACCTCATCCATAAAAACGAAGTAGTATCAAAAGAAGTGCGCTCCAATTTACAGAGTACTTACAGCATTGGCGAGCAAACCATCTCGGATATCATCGAAGAGCTCAAAAAGCCCAACCGCGATCCGCGGGAGGACTGCCCCAAACCGATCATGCAGCAAGGCGTCTTGCAGTTCGAAGACTTAAAAACCGGTATGACGGTAAAAGGCAAGATTAAAAACGTCGTGGATTTCGGTGCCTTTGTTGATCTCGGCATAAAAGAGACCGCATTGCTGCACATTTCAGAAATGAGCGATTCGTTTATTGCCAACCCGCTCGATGCGGTAAAAGTGGGCGATATCGTGGAATGCAAAATCATCGCCCTCGATGAAGCGCGCCGCCGTATTTCGTTGAGCCGTAAAACCAACAGCATGCCGCAGGATACTGCTGCAGCCGAACGGCAAGGGGCAGGCAAAGACGGTGTAAAAAAGGTAAAAGTGAAAGCGGCCCATACCCACGCAGTAAACGCTGCAGCAGGTACTCAAGAAACACAATACAAGGGGCGCACGGTACGCGACCGGCGCAATGACGACGGCACCAAGTATAATCCCTTTGCTGATTTTTTTAATAAAAAATAGGCAATACTATCACTAGTGTGCAAAAAAGGCTCTAAAAATCTATGTTTTAGAGCCTTTTTTCTATACATAACGTTACTTGATTCTCTATATAATACTATGTAATATTATATAGAGAGGTGGCTATATGTTGGTAGAAACTACAAAGATGGTGTCAATTACAAAATTACAAAAAGAACTTACCCAAGCGGTCAGAAAAGTATCTGAAGAAAACGAGCCGGTATATATATTAAAAAATAACAATATGGCAGCAGTGATGATCCCGTTTCATCAATATGAATATTTATCAATGCTTGGTGAAATTTTTGAGCATCTAGAAATTGCAAAACAAATAACATTAAGGATGAGAAACTATGATGAATCCAAAAGCGTAGATTGGGACGCTATCCGGGAAGATTAAACCTATGGAAGAAAAAAAATATGTAGTAAAACTTATTCCCGAAGCACAAGCAGACTATAAAAAACTTGATGGTAGTGTAAAAAAAGATGTAAACAAAAAAATTGACAAACTGCAAAAGAATCCATTTGCAGGAGTTGAACTTGGTAACAAAAATAATGTAGATTTGACCAGCTTTTATAAATTATATGCTTGTAACAAAAGTATTAGGATAGTGTATCGGTTCATTACACCAGAAAAGATAGAAATCATTGAGATTTGGGGTATCGGTAAAAGAGAAAAATCGGAAATATATAAAATAGTCGGTGATAGAATCACCAATCACACCGCAAAGCAGTAAGGCATGTTGTTCTCAAAAGATATAGTCGAATTCCATTAAAAAAGGGGGCGTTGCGGGGGGTGTTCCCCCGCTAGAAGGGGTAGGCTGCAACCATGTGCAGCCGTAGGGGGAGACTTCCCCCTCTTTATAGAGCCGAAAAAAGCGATATAAAAGCGTCCACTCGATATCCTGAATCTTCTATAGTAGTATGCAGTGCCTGTAAAAGCGCCCCATATTTTTCGGCCATAGCAGGCTGCATACCGGCTTTGGTTTTGGCGCCATGCACATACAAAAGCCCCGCGATATCTGCGGCAAACTGCCCGCCAGCTTCGCGGTTAAACCACTGCACCTCGTCCCACTCGTTGATGCCAAGCCGGCGTGTAAGAGCCGCGTTGTGCAGGATGCGCTCAATGATGCACTCCCTCCGCGCCTTCTTTCTGCCTTTCGCTCCATAGATGTAAGAAACATACTGAACAGCCTCAAGCGTGCCGGCAGCGCTGCCTGAAAGCTCCCCTTGATGAGCCATGAGGGAAATAAGCTTTTTGTCAAGCTGCCAATACTGCGTCAAGGTATCGGGGGCAGAGCGAGACTTCGTGTAATACACAAGATCATCTACCGCAAAAAGGAGGCACGAGGCCGCATGAGCGAAAAGCACCTCGTTTGTTCCACACAGGTTCTGCATAAAAGCGCTGCCCCATCTGCTGAGCGCCGAGTTTGCTCCGGCTGTTCGGCCTTCCGGCGCGGCTTTCTTGCCCTGCTGCGCCGCAACGCCCGCGGTTAACAGGCACTGCATCCTGTTCCGGTAGCACGAAAAGAGTTTCTTTACTATCGAAGCCGCCTTGAGCTCACCTTCGTCTATTTGTTCACAATATGCGTAATACGCGCGCTCCAGCGCTGAAAAATACGCGGTAATCGTATCCTTAGTCCGTTTGAAAAACTGCCGGATGCCGGCCTTCCATACCTTCTTTTCAGTACTTTCAGCGCAGTGCCGTATACATGCTGCTATATCGGTAAAGAAAGTGCTATTAATGTGTTCGGCAAGCGCCCCGTACAGCTGCTGAAACCGCATTTCATTCAGCGCGGCAGTAATATCAGTAGTCCCGTTGCCCTGCAAATGGTCGTGCAGCTTACGGTAGTAACCAGTATCTTCAACTTCATAAATATGCAAAAAAACCTGTGTTTGAAACCCGTTTAAGGCAAAAAACAGCCCCGATTCAACGATCTGCCTATTTTCGTGGATAAACCATAGCTTGGATTTTTGTTCCTGCATGATGGTAAAATGATTCGGCGCCCCTTTTAACTGTAAGCCCTCGGCAACCGTCCGCTGCACGAGCTGCTTATTGCCATACGCATCCTTTACCGCATAGGCAGCAGATGTTTTTATCCAGCCCGCCGCCCGCTCATATGCGTTGTTGTATATCAGCAAGGCTTTTTCTCCTTCAAAGGCATTCGACCACGCAAAGACATTTTCGTTTACCGCACCGTCAACCCAAAAATCATACAGTAAGAAATTAGCGACTCCCGAAAAAAGTTTCCGTTTTTTCATCAGGGGGAAAATCTCATACCAATGCCGGTCAACCAAACCGGTATTCACCTTTTCATCATAATACGCGCGGCGGTATTCCATGCCGTACTTTTCTTCAAACCCCTCGATCTGCCCATGCCCGAACATGGGAAGACCGGGCATCGCAACGAGCATGGTGCACACGCCAAAATACTTATCGTCCTTACCGAATTGCCGCACCGCTGTATCCTCGTCAGGATTATTCATAAAATTCACATAGCGTTTTAAGATTTCAGGATCAAACTCAAGCGTGTTTTTAATCGTCATGCGGTATTTGGCGTTTTCTTCCTTTTTAAGCATGTTCATAAAGGCGGAATTGTACACGCGGTGCATACCCAGTGTGCGCACAAAGTAGCCTTCCATCATCCAAAATGCCTCTGCTAAAAGGAGGGTATCGGGAATCTCGGCAGCACAGCGATCTACCACCTCACGCCAAAATTCCTCAGGTAGGCACCGCTGGAACTCCTCTGCCGAAAGCGCAAAACGAGAGCGGCTTGCAATGTCCCCTCCCTGCCCCGGATTAGGGTACCACAACCGGCGGATGTGCTTTTTGGCCAGCACCATTGCAGCATCAAAGCGGATAATAGGGAAATTACGGGCAACGTGGAGTATTTTTTGTATAACCGCTTCCCGTGCTTCGGGGTTTAAAAAATCAATTTGCGCCGTATCGTTCCACGGCAATCCTGTGCCGTCGTTCCCATGATAGATATACCGCACATCGCCAGTGTAATGATCAACCCGCTTAAAGACTACCGCACAATCAGTTTTGCTATAGTAGTGATTTTCAAGATACACTCCTACCCGCTGATCGCAGCTCAAATTTTCTCCGTCAAAATTATAGGAAGGAAAGGGACTCTGCGCGCTTTGCACAAAAAGATCAGGCCGTTCGATCACCCATCGGGCATCAAGGCCGGTATGATTAGGCACCATATCGGCTGCAAGACGGATACCGCGCGCCCACGCTTTTTTCCGCAATTCACCAAGTGCATACCAGCCGCCTATCTCCTCGGCGATTTCGTAATCAAATAAACTATAGGCGCTCGCGGCAGCCTCAGCATTGCCGCATATTTGCTTGATCCGGGCGCTGCCTTTGGACCGCTCCCACACACCTATCAACCACAGGGCATTAAACCCTGCATGGGCAAGAAAATCGAGCTCCTCATCAGGGATTTGATCCAGCCGGTTAATGGCACGCCCGTATTTTTTACTAAGCTGGTCAAGCCACACCAGTGTGCTTTTAGCGATCATCACAACGTTCGGCATCCACTCGCTATCGGCACTGAACCGCTCGTACTCTTGAGTAAGCTCTTCAAACTGAGCCTGCCCCATGCCGGCGTACTCGCTGCCTCCGCCCCCGCCGCCGTTCAAGGCCCCCTGCCATGCAGGCTTGGATTCTTCGCTTAAAATATCGATACCGCTCAGCAATTTTGCAAGCAAACCGCCCAACAGCCTACCCCACCGCGTGCGGATGTAGTCGAGCTGCCCCTGCAAACTAAACGGCGCATAATGGACGGGGGCTTTAAGCAGCGCAATGAGATCGAGCTTTTCTTCGCCGAATACCTCGTTTTGAGCCGACCACACGCGCAGCTGCTGCCAGCAAAGGGCGTACGAGGGATTCTGCGCAAGTTCTGAATCGTTAAAAAGCGGATAAAAAGGCTTAAAGGCGGGATTCTCATTGGCAAGCTTCAACAGCATCAATTCTTCAAAAGCGAGGTATTTATTCGGCACCCCTGAATCAGGATCCGCTGCATGGTACCATTGCTCCGTTGTTTTTACGCCCTTATACACCTCAGCAGGAGGGAAAAGGCTACAAAACTGCATGAGCAAGGCGTCAAGGCTCGGCTGATTCTGCGCGTTAAGAAACTCATTGATTTTATGAAAGCCTTCGCTAAAAAAATCGCTTTTAACGGTAAGACGATATAAGCGGCACATATAATGGAAGATTTCATCGATAAGCCCCATCGCATTCAGTTCGCCTGCCTTAAGGTACTGTTCAGGCCGCACGGGTAAGCCGAATGCGCCTTGCTCTAACGCCGCATTGTAGGCAGCGGCACACGCATACACCTGTTCCACGCTCTGTATGATAACATTACCGGTGGAGGAAAAAAGCTCTTGCCGAAAGGCGCAGGCCTCGCGTACCGCATAATGAATATGAAATTCCATCTTTTGAAGAAAACTATCGGGCATCGTATTCGCCTCCATACCGCCGCATTCCAGACGGCCTTATACATTGCTCTCTTTTATTATAAGTGAAAAATTACCATATATCAAGATTAGACCTGTTCTGAAACTTCAGTTTCAGAACAGGCTACCTTGAAATGCGATGTTCTAAATCGTGCTATTTGCGCGATTTAGAACTCGTCGACCTGTTCGATAACGGAGTTATCGAACAGGTCTATTGAATATATTCCGGCCTGAAAAAGAAAGGTTAAAACAGAAAGCAAAACTTTGGATTATTACTATATGAAACTTTGGATTTTTACCTATATTGACTTTAGATTTTTACCATACTATACTTTGGATTATTACCAATACTGCTAGGTCAGATACAAAAGGGAGAAAACGACTATGGTTACAAGGACGGCAGAAGGTGCTTTGCGGCGGTTAGCTTCACAGTTTCCCGTTGTCGGTATTACAGGGCCGCGGCAAAGCGGAAAGTCAACGCTGGCAAAAGCCGTTTTCTCCGATAAAAAATACGTCACTTTTGATGACCGCTCGATGCGTAACCTTGCGGCGTCCAATCCGAACGACTTTATCATGGCGTTTCCGGATGGCGCGGTGATCGATGAGGCGCAGAAAGTACCGGAAATTTTTGATGCAATAAAACTGCATGTGGATCAAAAACAAAGCGCGCCCGGAACATTTATAGTGACGGGCTCCAGTCAACTCCGTTTAAAAGAAAATATGACGGACAGTTTGGCGGGACGGGCCGCGTTTTTGAAGCTGCTGCCCTTTTCCATACACGAGTTAAAAACTGCCGGTGTCCTTCCGAACAATCCCTATGAACTGATTTTTTCGGGGCAATATCCCCCGCTCTATGATAAAAACCGGCATTTTATTCCCGAAGATTGGTACGAAAGCTATATCGATACCTATTTGGATTTGGATATACGGGATCAGATTAATGCCGGCAATCTTTCTCTTTTTAAGAAGTTTGTGCAAATATGCGCCGTGCATAGCGGGCAGCTGCTTTCTATGGACAGTATTGCAAGAGATGTCGGCATTTCTGCGCCCACAGTAAAGAGCTGGCTTTCCATTTTGGAAGCTTCTTTTATCATTCATTTTCTTGAGCCGAACACCAATAATCTTGGCAGAAGCATAGTGAAAACGCCAAAGTTGTATTTTGTCGATTCAGGGCTGCTGTGTCATCTGCTGCGGCTGGAAGCAAAAGAGGATTTGCTTTTGAGTAGATATAAAGGAGCAGCGGTTGAAACCTTTGCCGTTGCAGAATTGCTAAAAGCTCGACTGAATCAGGGCAAAAAAGCCAACCTTACCTTTTTTAGAGACAGCAAGGGGTTGGAGGTGGATACAATTGCAGATTGGAACCGGACTTTTGCAATTGAGATAAAAAGCTCCAATGGCCCGCAAGCAAAGTTTTCGAGCAACACAAAAAAATACCTGCAGCTTCTGAATGACGAAACGGCAAAAAATGTGGTGTTTTATTTGTCTGATATTAGCATGAACATCAACGACATTTCCTACGTGAGCTGGCGCGATTGGGAAGCGTTTTTAAAATGATTGAGTGCGTACGCGCTAATAAATAAAACTTTAGATTACCACCGGCCTAGACTTTAGGTTTTTGCCATATAAAACTTTAGATTATACCCTACATTGACTTTAGAATTTTCCTCCACCATCCCACGAAACAAGCTCTTTTATCTATTTTAAAAATAGGGTATACTATCCCCTATGAGCAAGCGCTTAGTTTTTGTTAATCAAAAAGGCGGGGTAGGCAAAACTACTTCAGTTATCAATATTGGAGCCTACTTTGCAAAAGCGGGCAAAAAAACCTTGCTGATCGACTTTGATCCGCAAGGCAATATGTCATCAGGAGTAGGAGCCGGCCGGAAGCAGCCGACTATTTATGATGTACTTGCTGAAAAAGCGCCAATTGAAAAAGCTATCCGGCAAACAGGGGTAGAAAATTTATACGCAGTTCCTGCCGATATTAATTTATCGGGGGCTACCATTGAACTAGTTGACCAAGATGACCGCGAATTCTATCTCCGGCATTGCCTTGAACCGATACACAGCTTGTTTGACTACATTCTCATCGATTGTCCACCGTCATTAGGCATTTTGACGCTGAACGGCCTCGCTGCCGCTGACGAGGTGTTTATCCCCTTGCAATGCGAGTACTTCGCACTAGAAGGCTTAACTTTGCTCCTGCAAACGGTAAAAAAAGTGCAAGACAAAATTAACCCGCACCTTAAAATAGGCGGTATCTTTTTTACCATGTACGATTCCCGGACAAAACTGGCGCAAGAAGTAGTACAGCAGGTAATGGCCTATTTTAAAGATAGAGTATGTACTACCATTATTCCCCGAAACGTCCGCTTATCCGAAGCGCCTTCTCATGGCTTACCAATTTGTCAGTACGATGCCTTGTGTATCGGCGCCCGCAGCTATGAAAAACTTGCCCAGGAGGTACTTGCCCGTGGCTAAAATATCCAAACCAAAATTAGGCAGGGGTATTGATTCTCTTTTAGCTGAAAACACCGAGGCACTTGAAACACCACAGGCGCCTCCGGCCCATAAACCGGACGTTCAGTATCTCGATCCGGCGCTGCTTAAGCCCAATCCGTTCCAGCCGCGTAAGACGTTCAATACAGAAAGCCTTACAGAATTAGCTAATTCTATTAAAGAACACGGCATCATCCAACCCATCATCGTTGAACAGCAAGGAGACGACATCTTCATACTGGCAGGAGAGCGGCGCACCCGCGCAGCACTCCTCGCAGGTTTACCGCAAGTGCCGGTAGTATTCCGGGAATATGCAGACGCCACAAAGCTAGAAATAGCCCTTATCGAAAATATTCAGCGGGAAGATCTCAATCCTATTGAAGAAGCGCAAGCGTATCAAGAAATCATGAAGCTTTCACATATCAATCAAGAGGAAACCGCAAAACGCGTAGGCAAAAGCCGGTCAGCGGTTGCTAATGCGCTACGTCTACTACAGCTACCGCCGCAAATGCGTACTGAACTTGAAAAGGGGGGCATAACGGCAGGCCACGCGCGGGCTTTGCTATCGCTTATCAATCCTGCGGATCAAGAACTGCTTTTTCACCGCATTATAACGCAAAACCTTTCGGTACGAGAAGCAGAAGGACAAGCAGCCCAGTTAAAACAAGGGATACGCGCCGCTCCTAAAGTAAGCACTCAGCCTCAACCTGCTCATTCTGACGCTTTTTTTGCACTCAAAGACATTGAACAGCAATTCATACACTCTTTAGGTACAAAAGTAGAAATCAAAGGATCGCTTGACAAAGGAACTGTCAGTATTTCCTATTTTTCACAGGAGGACCTGCATTCGCTTTACGAAAAAATCAACCAACAAGGCGTAGGCAATTAACATGAAAAGATCAGCAAAACTCACTGTAATCGCCCGCATGGTGCTGTTTATCGTATCGTTCATTTGGGGCACCACTTTTGTTGCAATCAGCAGCACCAATGATTTTTTTCAGCCTGCCTTTTTGGTTTCTTTGCGCTGCTTAGTAGGGTCTTTGGCACTTGCGCTTATTTTTATCAAACGATTCAAGCACTTTTCATTGCGGTATATCGTAATAGGCAGCATACTCGGCGGCATTATGACCAGCGGCTACGTGATGCAAGGCATTGCGATGACAACCTTTCATTGTCCGCCCGGCAGATGCGGCTTTTTGGTGGGAACCTACTGCGTACTTACCCCTTTTTTATCGTGGATTTTTGATTCCAAAAAACCCCATATCTATAATATTATTGCTGCGGTGCTCTGTTTGGCAGGTATCTTATGCATCTCGTTTCCAGACATGGCGAACGATTCTGCTATTGCTTTGAACTTAGGAGACATATTTGCACTGCTGAGTAGCCTCGTTTTTGCCGTCTATCTTGTTTACATGGAACGCTACATGCCCACGATAGATCCCATCCTGTTTAGCATATCCAATCTTTTTTTCGGTGCACTCTTTGTGGGCGTCTATTCTTTTTTCTGTGAAGACAATACACAAACGGTATGGAATCTGAGGTCAATCGGAACCTTGCTATACTTAGGGCTCATCTGTATGGGCTTAACCAATCTATTCCAAGCATTTGCGCAAAAATACGTTTCTGCTTCCACTGCTTCGCTCATCTTTTCCCTTGAATCGGTGTTCGGCATTATGTTCGCTATCGTGTTTTGGCATGAACAGGTATCAGCGATGATGCTCATCGGCTGCTTATTGGTTTTTTTCGCCATCGTGCTTTCAGAAACGCGTCTAAGCTTTTTAAAGCCACTCCTACACAAAGTAGGAGTGCCCAGAAATCCTTGAATTGAATACGCAGGAAGAGCGAAATTGCACAGAATACCTCGATAAGTGCTACCCAAAACAAGCATTTTACGCTATAGTATGCCCATGAAATGGGCACTTGTACTATCAGGCGGCGGCGCAGCAGGTCTTGCATACATAGGTTTTTTTAAGGCCTTAGAAGCATTACAGCTGCCGAAACCTGACTGCATTGTCGGCTGTTCAATGGGGGCAATTGTCGGAGGACTGTATGCACTCGGTACGCCAGTGCAGGAAATGGAAGCTCTTTTTAAAGGGCCTTTTGATATATTTAAATATGTAGGCGGAGTCAGCACACCTATTTTTAAACATACACTAAGTACGGTCATCCAATATGGCACGCTCCTTACCCGTATGATCAAAGGCTTAGGCGCTGATTCGGGAGAAAAAACTCGCCAGTTCTTTTTAGAATTATCCCATGGAAAATCCTTTTCCGATTGTACCATCCCTTTCTATTGTAATGCCTTTGATATTTGCAGCGGGAAAGAAGTTATCCTTGAATCAGGAGTACTTGCTGATGCTATGCGCGCAAGCTCTTCATATCCAGGCCTTTTTGCTCCAGTTAAACGCGATAATGCACTGTTAATCGATGCCTGCTTTGTGCATAACACGCCGGTATGGATTGCACGCAAAATGGGCTACACCCATATTTTAGCCTTAACCTTCGGTTCTTTTAATCCCATCAGCATCGAGAACGTAGATTCATCGCTTACCGTTCTCGTGCGAACCTTGGACTGCGTTTCAGCACAAATTAAACTGACCAGGGCTGACTATCCAAGCGCTGCTCTTACATTTATGCGGCAACGTTCCGCGAGCGATTTTTCCCATCCCAATGAGCAAATTGCCTTCGGGTACCAAAAAACACTCGAAGCGCACAAGATGTTGCAAACCTTTTTTGCAAAGGGCTTACTGGCGCCTATCAACCGTTTCGCTTTAAAGCAGAAAACCAAGAAAGAAATTCACTATGTATAATATATTCAACCGCATTCGGATATTCGACTACCTCATACTCGGCATCATTCTCAGCATTGCGCTGTGGTCAGCTTTTTGGCTGTATGGAACGCATACCGCTCCAGCAGGACGGCTTATCATTGAATCGCCGCACGGCAAATGGATATACCCCTTGAACAAAGATAAAACGCTCAGCATACCGGGTGCGCTCGGCACATCCGAAATACGCATTGAAAACAATGCTGCGTTCGTAGTCAGTTCTCCCTGCACCAATAAAATATGTATCGCAGCGCAAAAACTAAAAAAACATGGCGATTGGAACGCTTGCTTACCGAATAAAGTATTTCTGTACATTGAAGGTGGTGATACAGAGATCGTACCTGTTTCGCATTAGTGCTCTACCCATCACAGCGCAAGCGGCTCCGTGATAAAAAGTGAAGGCGGATAGGTTATAGACCATAAAAACAAGCCTTGCGATGGCGCAGTAGGGCCCGCATACCGACGGTCTTTAGCCGAAAGCGCTGTTTCAAAATCCTGTACTGATCTCTTTTTGTGCTCGTACTGTAAAAGGGTACCAGTTATTGAACGCACCATCTTCCAAAGGAACGCATTCGCCGCTATTTCAAACACCACATACTCATCGTGCAAGAAAAAATGGGCCGTATAAAGATAGCGGAATTTGCTGTGGCTTTTATCCCCGGCGGCTGCGAACGTGGTACAATCCAATTCCCCTCTAAGGCATTTCGCCATCGCATTGAGGCGGCTTATATCCGGCATGTACGGTATGTGCCAGCAATAGGGAACTTGATGGGCAAAAACAACCGCTCCACAGCGCAAAAAATACCGGTATGTGCGCACTATAGACGAAAACCGCGCATGAAAAAGCGGCGAAACCTGCTGCGCCTCAATAATACGTATATCTTTCGGCAGCAATGCGTTTAACGCCGGCACAAAATTTTTAACCGCAATACCGGCAATATCAGTGCAAAAATGAGCCACCTGTCCATAGGCATGTACACCGGCATCAGTGCGACCAGAACCGAAAAGTTCCACCGGATGTTTGTGCATCAGCGCCAATGCGCGTTCAATCTCTCCCTGTACTGTCCGAAACGCTTCCTTTCCATGATGCAGCTGTTTTTGCCACCCATGAAAGTGGGTACCGTCGTATGATACCCGCAAACAAATCTTCCGTGCCGATTCATTACACATCGTTACTCATCATCTTCATGCAGTTCTTCTTTAATTTTATCATAAAGAGTCCGCGCATATTCCAAAAGAGGGCCCGGTCTGCTCTTTGACGACTTACCCAAACCAAATAGTTTGGCAATCGTTATCTTACTCGCTGAAAGCTGTTTTGCTCGCGCTTCCGCATCGCTTTTTTGTCCATACCGATACTCTAACAAGGCAACCAGATAAAGCACCCCGTCATAGCGGTAATTTTTATCAACATCAGGGCCGAAGGATTTTAATCCTGCTATCATTTCTTTGCCGCTCGTCTCCAGCTCAAGCGCATACCTATAAAGAAAGAGCGTTTTTTGATAAAATAATTTGGAAACATAGGTATAATTTTCTTCAGGGAATTTTTTCCCCAGCATTTTAAAAAGCCACGCAGCCCTGAGCGCACAAATCGCTTCTTTTATAGTTGGGGAATACTTAGTATCAAAACTATCATAGCACAGAAGTGCCAAATAACAAGAAGCAGCACCCTCAATCAAAGTCCGCGCAGATGTAAAATCAACAGAAGGCAGTAATTTTTTCACTGCTTTTTTTCGGTTAGCTGTTTCTCTAGCAAGCTTCTCTGCAGTATCACTATCGATTATTCTAAAATCTTGCGTAAAAGCAGAATATAAACAGTTTGGACACACCGTAAGATGGTAGATGAGCGGCTGTATTTCTCCGTATTTCGCCGACGGCTCGTAGAGTCTTTGCAGCTCATCGGTTAAATTACCGGCAATAAGTCTTCCGCCACCGCTATACAGTTCCTCCCGGTTGAATTTCATTGAGCACACCGGACATTCTATCTCTTCTTTTGAATAGTAAGAGATAACAGATCCTTTCTTGGATAGCAGTGTATCTTCTTGTTTTAGCATAATGCCCCTCCTTCTAATACAACACAAGCGATTGCAATATCTTTTTCGTGGGTAAGTGAAAGATGGATAACAGTGCCATGCAGCTTTCGAAACGGACGCAGCGCATCATCGAAGAGCTCTAAAGAGGGTTTGCCCCGTGCATTAACGCTCACCGCGATATTTTTCAACGTAATACCGACCAAGCCGCTTCCGAGTGCTTTCCCATATGCTTCCTTTGCAGCAAAGCGGGCCGCTAATGCACACGCAGCAAGGGCACCTTTACGCATAGAATCCTCCAATTCTTGGTGATGAAAAAACCGCTCCGGCAACCCATGTACCTTAAGCCAATGTTCTATCCGCTTTACTGCGACAGCATCAATTCCTATGCCAAGTATCATAAATGCTGCTGCCGCTCCTTCTCGGAATCTTCTCCTTGTGAATCTTCTCCATCAGTATCATGATACGGATCTGGACGAAACGTATCATGACTTTCTTCATGTCGATCAACCGACTTTACTTCCTCTGGTTTAGGTTTGAGCTCCACAGTAAGTTTAGCAGACCTCGGTTCGTATTGCATAACCTTCATCGCTGTATCATCTTCCAGTGCAAGGTTAGGTTCCACCTGTAAGATATAAATACCAGGCCCTGTAATAGCATCGGCAGAAACAGTCAGTAAGTCATCAGGAGCCTTCCATGATTCCACTATTTTCTTTTTACCTCGTATTTCCACACTACCTTCAGGCGGCTCCACCGTAACCGTAAAGGCAGGAGAAACATTTTTAACCGCAATGCTCGCCTTTTTTATTCTTTTTACTGCAATTACTTCATGAATTTTTACCGAATATTGTATTTGCCTGGTTCCTCGTACGGTAACCAAAGGATCTTCAATGACCAAGGGCACTGTGCCTGAAAAACCCGTTGTTCTATCATCGATCAAGAGCGGATCCGTTACCAGATTGTCTATCTTGCTGATTACGCTTTCAGGCCCATCAATTTCTAACATAGCCGGCTCAATAATGGTTTCATAGACTTCATACCCATCAGTAGGGATGCCTTTGAGTGAAAGGACAATCGGTACTTTTTTAGTCATACTTTTTTCTAGTTTGAGCGACACGTGGTCAGGCTCCACCGTTGCCTCGAAGGGGTCAATCGTTACTACCGTTCCATTCACCTGTACTTGTATAGGAAGCTGATAATCACCTTCGCTTTTAACGTCCGATAAATCAATAAAAGCAGCAATTTCATCTTCTTTAATGGACTCAATGACATTCTTATCTCCCCACAGCGATACCTTTATCTTTTTAGGATAATTTTCAGCAGGCACTAAAGCGCCTTGATTCTGTATCGCTAAAGGCACCATAAAAGTCTCTTGCTTTAAAAGGCTCCCTCGATAGAATTGAGACAGCAGCAGTGCAAGCGCAAAGCTCATCACTTTAGCAAACCAGTTTTCGGTGAACCGCGTAATTCTATCTTTCCACTTCATACTGGACTTCCTTCTGGTGGTGTAAGCGGCTGCGCTTTATTTTTAATATTAAGCAGATATTCCAATTCAGAAGCAATATCTTCAGTACTAAGGTTATAATACAGCTTGGAATCGTATGCAAGACTAATTGCACCGTTTTCTTCCGATACTACCAGCACTATCGCATCGCTTTCTTCTGCCATACCGAGCGCTGCCCGGTGACGAGAACCGTACGCTTTGCTGATATCCTGTTGTTTGGTAAGCGGCAAAAAACAGCCAGCTGCAACAATTTGTCCATTATCGATCATAAGCGCCCCGTCGTGAAGCGGAGTATCATGCCCAAATATTGTTACTAACAAGCTAGAACTTATCTGAGCATTTAATTGAGTGGCCGAAGGGTTTTCTATAATATCCCGTAACTTGTTTTGACGGATAAAAATAACCAGCATACCTCTCCGTTTACTGGAAAGGATCTCCGCAGCAGTGAGAACGGCATTAATGTGACTATGCTTTGACCGTGCATTGCCACGTATCCAGTTATTTTGTCCCAAAGTTAAAAAGATTTTGCGTAATTCAGGCTGAAAAATAATAGCAGTACCAATCACCAGGCCTGTTGCAATGGTATTAAGCAGCCACAATAAGGTATTTAATCTAAGTACAAAAGCAATTGCATAAATAATAAGCAGCAGTAATACGCCCTTTACAAACTGCATTGCTTGCGTTTTTAAGAGAATTTCGTATATTTTGTAAATGATAAACGTCAAAAGTACAATATCAAGCACATGACGCAGGTGGCCCGTGTATATTGCAAGCATGGTTTTAACTATTTCCATATTTCCGTAATTCCCGTAACATTAAAAGCATATCCCGCGTTTCTCCTACATCATGGACACGCACTATGGCAGCCCCGTGTTGTACCGCATACATCTCCGCAGCAAGCGTACCGGTAAGGCAGGTGTCCGCCGTTTTTTGCAAAAGAGTACTGATACATGATTTTCTTGAAATCCCAACCAGCACCGGGCAGCCAAGCTGAGCAAAAGAGGCAGTACCGCTTATCAGTTTGTAATTGTCCGCAGCCGTTTTTCCAAATCCTATACCATAATCAAGTATAATATGCGTTTTAGGAATACCACACGCAATGGCATACTGCATTCTACCCGCTAAATAGGCTTGCACTTCAGCGTTAATATCGGCAGCATCGGTTCTATCTTGCTGCATCGTAAGAGGGATACCCTGCTTATGCATTAACACCACGCTACCACCGGCCTTTGCAATCAGCGGCCCAAGGCGCACATCATCTTCTAAGGCAGATATGTCATTACATATTTCAGCCCCTGCAGCAAAGGCGAGCTCCATGACGGCGGCTTTACGGGTATCAACTGATAGAGGAATGGCAGAACGCTTCCGTATCGCTGTAACAAGCGGAATCACTCGCTCCAGTTCTTCTTCTACACTCACATATACTGAACCCGGCCGCGTTGATTCTCCGCCTATATCAAGAATATCGGCGCCTTGTGCTTCTAAAGCAAGTGCGCGGTCTATATTTTTCTGTAAATGAGTTGAACAACTTGCACTGAAAAAAGAATCCCCAGTAGCATTCACAATACCCATGATGAATGCAGGGAGTTCCGTACTGATACTCCGCTGTTTTCCACAATTAAGCTGTAAAGGCATAGTAGCGCATAACCTTTACAAATGCCTTATTTCTTGGATGTTTAAGTCAGTTGCCTGTGCAATATCTTCAAAAGACAAACCCATAGCGATTAACTTCCGTGCCGTTTCAAGTTTACCTTCAAGTTTACCTTCAAGTTTACCTTCAAGTTTACCTTCAAGTTTACCTTGCACTATACCTTCGTTCATACCGGCTCTTCTTGCATCCATTTCAAATGCTTGCAATAACATGTAGTCTCTCCTTTTTTCTTCGCTCTCTTTCAGTTCCTTGATAAGCCTATCTATTTTTCGGATAAACGGCCTATCACTGACCGTACCATTCATATAGTGCAAAAAGTCCCGCAGCTCTGGGGTCGCTTCTTTGTCTGCGGCAGCGCTATTGATAATCACTTTAGTAACCCCGTCCGGTAAGATAATTGTTTTATCTTCTTTGCATGTTGATTTAAAGGTATACACCGGTAAGCCGCTATCCAAATAATCGAACGGGCAGAAAAACAAAATGAATGAATCAGGCAAGTCGGTATAGTGCCCGCCCCTTTCAAGGGTGCTGACATCGATAACCGATTGATAGTACCGTAAGCGTTTAGCAAGGTCTTGCTTATTCGTGGCCTGCATCTCAATATCATACGCGTTGCCGTTGCTGTCTTTCACCCACACATCAAGTCGTACGCCTTTTGCATAACCTATTTGGTTGAATGTTTTCTGATAGGTTACATCGGTAATCGGACCAATCGTCTCTGCCAGAACCATATTCAATAGTGTTGTGCAGATAGATTTATCCTGCATGACCATACAGAACATATAATCGTCAGTTATCGTCAAATCATCGAAAGTTTTTCGCATTATTTCCCCTGTCGCTTTCTATACTTCGTCAGGATTTAATTGCGTTAGTATTTCTGTGTGGTCTTCAAAAATAGCCACCGTATGCTCCATGTGGCATGAACAAGCCTTATCGGCAGTAACCACGGTCCACCCGTCAGAGCGGGTTTTAACATCTGCGGTGCCTAAATTGATCATGGGTTCAATCGCAATCACCATACCCGGTACAAGACGGGGATTAGGGTATCCTACTTCCGGTACATTCGGGATATTCGGCTCTTCATGCACTGCTAAGCCGACACCGTGCCCGCAATAGTCGTACACCACCCCGTACTTGTGCTGCCGCGCGTGATCGTACACTGCACGGGCAATAGCGTTAACCCGCTTGCCTGCTTTGCACGCTGCTATTCCTGCATACAGACATTCAGTGGTAACCTGCAAAAGCTGTGCTCGCTCAGCACTTACCTCGCCGACAGGTACTGTCACGCACGAATCGCTTATGTACCCATTAAGATCAATGCCAATATCGAGGGACACCAAATCTCCTTCATGCACCACCTTTTCCTTGGTGGGGATGCCGTGTATCACTTCTTCATTAATAGACATACAAATAGAGCCAGGAAAATGTTCCGCATACCAAGCAGGCTTTCCGCCTATTTTTTCCATGTACGCAATGCAAAAATCATCCAGTTCCTTGCCAGATACTCCAGGCTTAACACGCGGTATGAGTTCTTTAAAAAGGCGTGCAAGCGCTTTACACGACAACCGTATACCGTCAATCTGTTCTTTCGTTTTAATTCTTATCATGTTATCACCTTCGTTTATTTTTGATCATGCCCCCACTATTAACCGCTTCCGTATCTTAGGGTGCAGTCGGACCGCTTCCTGCATACAACGTATACCGTTTGCGGGATCTCCTATTCGATAATAAATTTCCGCCATAGCCCTCAGAATTACCGCTTTATCGGTTTTACTAAGGCCGAATTGCAACGCTGTTTCGCAGCAGTCAAGGATGAGATCATCTGCAAGCGCATGGATAATCTTTTCACAGAGCAGCCTGCGCGCAAGCATGAGCACCTCAGGAAAAAAATGGCGAAAGTACGCTTTCCTTTGCTCTTCGGCAATAATGCGTTCAAGCAGTAAAAAGGATTCGTAGTATTCCTCACGAAAAAAGAGCTCTTCTGCCAGTACAAAGCCGCAATCCATAAAATCTTCTCGGTTAAAATACTCGGCAAAATGAAAATGAGGCTGTATCGCACGCAAGCGTAAAAATTCCTGCACTGCCTGAGTTTCCGCATTATGAAACAAATCAAAAACAATCAAATACACGCGGCTTTTCATATCCGATTGTCCTTGCAGCCACGCACGGTAATCAAAAGAAGATGCCTGCTTGGATTGATTTTTTTCATAGAAAAAATCGTACGGTTCCTTCCTTTTAGAATCGATAAGGGCCTCGTACGCACGGATAAGATTACGCAGCGCCTGTTCATTCGTTTTTTGCACCGCTTCTTCCGTCCCATTATGCGGAATATCGGGATGCAGTGCCTTAGCTTTTTTGCGGAACGCTCGTTTTATCTCCGCCACTGATGCTGATGTAGGTATATTGAGAATTTTATAGTAATCTTCCATTATTTGTTATCGCTGTGTTCTTATAATAAGTAAAAGAGCGCGCTTGTGCAATAGACCTGTTCTGAAACTGAAGTTTCCGCACCAGGTCTCATATCTTTTTAGCCTTTATCAGCGGCGGCCTCGGTATCGGCGGAAATAATAGCCGATACCCATTTGGTACGAGTAATCAGGAGAATGGCGATAAGAGCCGCTGCGTAATTCGAAAAGAGGTTGCCCCAAAATACCGCATAATAGCCGAAGATATGCTCCGTTAATAAAATAAAAATATACCGTAAAAACCAAATACGCAGCACTCCGAGCAAGAGCGGAATTTTCGTCTTCCCCAACCCGATAAAGGCCGCCTGTATAGTCATACAAATACCGAACCCGATAATCGAATAAGAATAAATATTAAGGGCATTATTTGCAATCGCAACAATTTCAGGTTCCCTGCGAAACAGCAAGGTAAGCGTGGATGAAAGTGGAATAATAATAGCTATAAGGATAACCGCGGTGATACAGCTGACAATGCAGCCGGTAAGACAGTCTTTTTTGGCTTTTGCAGGGCTCGCAGCTCCTATGTGCATACTCACCATTGTAGTAACGGCAGCGCTGAACGCTGCCGGCAAATTAAAGCAAATTTGATTGATATTGCTTGCGATGCCTTGCGCGGATACTACCACCGCCCCGTAGCGTTCAACTTCTTTATTAATTAAAAAAAAGCCAAAATAAAGGAATGAATAATTGAACATAGCAGGGACCCCCACCTTTAATACCTGCTTTAAAATCGTCCAGTCAAAGTGGGCATGGTTCCACGTCAATCTATCCGGGCTTTTGGCAATGAATAATTCAAAAAACATCCAAATGGTAATAAAGATACTAGCCAAAAGCGAAGCAAGTACGCAGCCAAGAATTTCAAGTCGAAACACGTACAAAAAGAGAACATTGCCGATAATTTTGATGACAAACAGCATAATCATACGGACGAATACCGCTTCCGGCTTACCATTCGCATTTTTAATACCGTTATAAATTGATTCAAGGAAGCTAAACGGCAGCACCACGCTATACCATGCAATGTACTGCTGCACATACGGGGCAATATCACTTTTTAACGAAGCAGCAACAAGCATACTAATCAGTACCAAAAACGGTGCGGTAAGTAGTCCAAGGAGCAGCGCGAATGAAAAGATCTGTGTCGCAACAGAGCGCCCTTTTTCCAAGTCCCCCTTGCCGTTCATTTGCCCGATAATAGCGGTTGCCGCAACACTGAGCCCTTGCGCAAGACCGAGCACCATAAAAATAATCGGCTGAGAAAAGGTAACCGCACCCGTAATATGATAGTCGGCTAAATTATTCATAAAAAGCCCATCCGAAAAAGGCAAAAGCGCCTGTATGGAACTGGTAAGCAGCGAAGGCAGTGAAAGAGTAATGAGCGTTTTAAGTGGCGGTGCATTCAAAATAAGATCCCGCCGGGCCTCGGTTGATTGTTTTAAAAAAGACATAGACATAAATGCTTCTACTATAATGGTATTATAGAAAAAATACCAGAGAATAATCAGAATAAAACAAAGCCTTGCAAAGGCCAAATGACTTTTGCAAGGCTTAAAAAATAGTGAGTTTTAATTTGCAGTGTTTTTCATAAGTCTTTATATATCAGTGACTTATAAAAAACTCGTCGGACAGCTCTATAATGCTTTATGGCAGAACCACCAATCGAAACCTTCATAGGTTTTAAGCCGAGTATCTGCATCCTGTACCGTCGCTGCAGGCGGTACAATAGCATGATCTTTGATCAAACCGTTATTCGGCCAATTTGCAGGCAGCGCAACACCGTTTTTGTCTGATATTTGCAGTGCTTTCACCGCGCGCAAAATTTCGTCCATGTTTCTACCGATTTCCTGCGGATAGTACAGCACCAAACGCAGCTTTCCCTCAGGATCAACGATGAATACCGCACGTACCGTATTGGTACCTTTGCCGGGATGCAACAATCCTAAGGCGTTTGCAACTGAATCATTAGCTGCAATTACAGGGAATGTAATGGTTACATTAAGTTTTTCCTTTATCCATTGAATCCACTTAATATGGCTAAACACTTGATCCACAGAAAGGCCGACTAACTTTACGCCCAGCTTATCAAATTCGGGTACCAAATTCTGAAATCCTACGAATTCAGTTGTACATACAGGGGTAAAATCTGCCGGATGGCTAAACAGTATAAACCAAGAACCTTTCAAATCAGCAGGCAAAGACATCGGTCCTTGCGTTGTTTGAACATGCAGTTCAGGAAATTTATCGCCCAATAACGGCATGGTAATAGTTTTTTCTTCCATAGAACACCTCCCTTAGTTCATGAATAGTTATCATAATAGTAACACTTTTTTACATAAAAAACAAGTTGATTGTTCTCAAAATATCATTTACAGAGCTTTGTTATAAAAAATGTTCAATAGAAAGCTCTCCGGCAAAAGCAGGCACCGTAATAGCCCAATTTTCCAACACCTGCGGATGGAGTTCGCCAAAAATACCCACTTGCTTTCCTTTATACAAAACGCCCGCCTGCCGTCCAGCAATAAAACGAGGATCAGCAGTTTCACACACCACATAATCAGCACGTAAATAGTACAGTAAGCCCGCAACGTGGCTAGCCGCTTCGTTAAAATTAGCATCCTGACTTACTGTTAAAAACCCAAGGCTTTGATAGGTACGGGTACCGGTATTCTCTTGTGCATCCAAAACGGCAACATGCCCTATTTCAAAAACACGATGCGGATACACGGCATTCCCCGACACTGCTTCAGCTGACAAAAGCGAAGGGATAATCGAATTACGGACAAATTGATAGTTTTCCGACATAGGGTTCGCAATTTCAATCACTGAATCGCTTGTGATGCTCATATTATCGATAAAATCTCTTTTTGAACCAAGATAGTTAAAAATCATCTGCTGGTACCCGAAGCCCACCATTAAGCTCTTGATTTTTCGGGCCAGCTGAGTTACCGGCAATAACCGGCCTACCGTAAATTCCTGCGGAGCTTCCGGCTCAAAAAAAGAGACGGTTTTACCCATCATCACATCCTCGATAATGTCAACCTCATGTAAAAAATCATTACGGTATGCAGGAGGCACGAGGGTTATAACCTCCCCTTCAGTCATAACCGTATTGTCCATCAGCTTTAAAGCAGCCTCTATCTCCTGTATCGAAAGGTTGGTTCCCAGTAATTTGTTCACCGCCGCCCTGGTTGTCTTGGTCGGCGTTTGAAAATAACAGGGCGTAACGATAGTTTTGCCAAAACCGGTTTCGTACGGATGCTCTATCGCTACCGGCTCTATGGTATAGCCTGCATCAGCAAAATCACAGGCCACAATGTTGGTGGCCAATAAAAGAGAAGCCATATCGGTACCGGTTAGTTCCACCAACAGCGAAGAATCGCCGGGCTGCACCGCGCCGATATGAGCGCTATTAATGATAGGCGCCATCGAAAGTGTTTCGTTCTTCGCATCCCGCAGTAGCGGCACCATCTTTTTATCTTTAAGAATCCACCCGTAGTCCTTCCCTTTCGGATGCTCCTCGATAATGCGCTTGCACGTCATTTCGGTTTCATAGCCAAGCGGAACAAAAGACGTTGCCGCAGGATCAACCGCTTGGTAGTAAAGCGGCCATTGAATGAGCTCGCTTCGATATACGCCCATGGAGACCGACCGGCGTTTGCGACCGAAATTCCAACAGAGCTTTTCCTGCGTTTGGATAATATCCTTCAGCATGGGGCTGTCGATAGGTTTGCCTGCAATGATAAAAGCCGTCATAAAGGGGCGGATATCCTGCAACGCAGGATCAACAATCACCCTCCGGTGTGCCGCCGTTTTGTGCTCCGACGGCGTTGATAAAAAAGCTGCATAGAGCGCCGTATGAGAAGCCCCGCCTTCATGTATCCGTAAAAGCCGCGCTAAGCCTGCCGTAGACCAAAGATCAGGGCGGTTGGTGTCATTTAATTCAATTTTTATCACACGTTCCTCTGCAGCTGCGGTATCCGACGGCACTTCATCCAGCTCCGCTTTCGCCGTGCTGAGCAGCTGCTCGAATGCATCGGTATAATCCATACGGCGGCCTAATAAATCAAAAAAAAGCCGTTCATTTACTTCAATTTTAGGCATAACGAATCCTCAACGTATAAAAATAACTAGAAATGCTGATACGATCTGCAATCAGCGAATTTTGAGTGTACCACACAAGACCGCAACATGTACACTGCAGCAGCTGCGTTTTCTCAAAAGCAAAGGCAGCTGACTTTTTTTGATTATCCCGATTGTATTGCATAGTTCGTTTTTATACCTTATAATGAGCGGTACTATGAAATACATTGATCTACGCAGTGATACGGTTACGTGGCCTACCGATGCCATGAGAGAGGCGATGAGCAAAGCCGAAGTCGGCGACGACGTATATCGAGACGATCCCACAGTAATACAGCTTGAACAATATGCAGCCAACTTAGTAGGAAAAGAAGCGGCTCTTTTTGTACCTTCAGGTGTGTTCGGCAATCAGCTCGCACTCTTTACCCATTGCCCGCGCGGCTCAGAGGTTGTTTTGGATGACACCTGTCATATTGTACAGCAGGAAAGCGGCGCGGCTAGTATTATCGCCGGCGTACAGCTGCGGACGATTGCACCGAAAGGCAACTGCGTAACGGCAGCCGAGATTGAAAAACGGATACGCGTTAAAGACGATATTCACGAACCGAAAACGAGCCTTATTTGCGTAGAAAACGCACATTCCAACGGCACCGTGCTGCCCCTTGCCGCTATGGAAGAAATACGGCGCTGCGCAAACCGCAGGAATATTCCCATCCATCTGGATGGAGCCCGCCTTTTTAATGCGGCAACGGCTTTAAACGCAGAGGCAAAAGAAATTACTCAGCACGTTGACTCTGTGATGTTCTGCCTTTCCAAAGGCTTATGCGCTCCTATGGGTTCCATTCTTGCCGGAAACAAAAAATTCATTGAACAAGCCCGTAGAAACCGCAAAATTATGGGCGGCGGCCTCCGGCAAGCAGGCATCGTAGCGGCGGCAGGGCTTGTTGCTTTAAAAGAAATGCGCGAACGGCTTGCCGTTGATCATCAAAATGCGCAACTGTTAGAGACGCTCCTTTCCAACATCGATAAAATAGACATTGCAAAAGATCGACGTGATATCAATTTCTTATTCTTCAAGCATAAAGACCATATCAACTTAGACGCCGAAGCCTTTGTGGATTTTATGGCTCAAAACAATATCTTGATCAATCCCTGCGGCAAGGACGGCTATTTCCGGCTCGTAACGCACTATTGGATAGAAAAAGAACATATCGAAAAAGTTGCATATATTATGCACACCTTTTATTCTTAACGGATGAACACCCCCCACTGTAATACTGATCTGCAAAAGCGGAGTAAAATCATCCGTCAAGCCTCTGCTATTGCGCTTGGTGGTAATTTGTTGTTATGCAGTATAAAGATTATTATAGGCCTCGCAAGTGGTAGCCTTGCGGTTTTAGGCGACGGCGTTGATTCTGCAACAGATACCGGCATTGCAGTGATGGCATTAATCGTAAGCTTCATTATCAATAAGCCGTCGGACAAAGAACACCCGTGGGGACATGCCCGTGCAGAAACGATTGCCTCGTTTATCCTCACCTTTATTATTATGCTGGCCGGCATTCAGCTGCTTATTGCTGCAATCCAGCGGCTTTTATCGATATACCGAGGGATGAATGCCCCCTTTCCGACCAAGGCGGCATTTGCTGCAACGATTATCTCCATTCTAGGCAAGCTACTCCTTTCGCTTAATCAGTATCTGGCAGGAAAAAAAACCAACAGCGTCATGCTCTTGGCAAATGCCCGCAACATGCTCAACGATATCATCATTTCGTCATCGGTACTGACCGGCTTCGTCTTTTGCATTATTCTTAAAGCGCCCTATCTTGATGCAGTCGCGGCTCTCATTGTGGCATGTCTTATCATCAAGTCTGCGCTGAACATTTTTATTGAGCTGAACGTTGAGCTGATGGACGGCAATACGAACAAAGAGCTGTATCGACAGCTCTTTGCTGCAGTACAAACCATCCCCGAAGCACGCAATCCTCACCGGGCGCGGATACGGAAAATGGCCAATCTCTGGGATATAAATCTCGATATCGAAGTAGACGGCTCTCTTTCAGTGTACGAAGCCCATGCTATCGCAGAAAAAACCTCGCTAGCCATAAAAAATACCATCGATAATGTCTACGATGTGGTTATCCACGTTGAACCGTACAACTCAAACCGCACGGAAGAATCCTACGGCCTTAGCCTGAACGATATCGAACGGATCTAATATTTCCTCCGTGCATTTTTGTAACAACCAGAATTTATACTCGTTTTATTATAATCAACTAGCGAATACGGTTATTATCTTTCTTTGTACATTTGATTATTTAAATAAGGGGCTGCCGCTTTACACAATACAGCCTACATGCACAGAAACAAATGGTATTTTTCAAGATGGTACGGTAAAGATAATAGTAAACAGCACGGCAGCTGGAAAAGCGGATGGAGAACTGAAAGATTTTTTAGACTATATGAATGGAAAGTCTCCTAAAACTGAGTTTACGAAAAAACTAGAGAATTTGGTAAACAGAACAAAGCAGGACGAACAAAAAAGGAGAGAATATATGTTAATTCAATCATTTGAAATGGATGCAAGGAGAAGCGATATTCAGCAAGGTAAATCCTTAGGTCTTGCTGAAGGAGCACGAAATAAAGCATTAGAAACAGCAAAAAAACTGTTTAGCCTTGGCCTTTCGGTAGAAAACATTGCAGAAGCAACGGGCTTAAGCCGAGCAGAAGTTGCCGCATTACAATAGCTGGGTACCTGTTGGCTAGACAGAATGGGATATGAAGAGAGATGGTATCCGGCGTACTAAGAGGCAAGCAATCT
>JBQNBR010000017.1:0-28673 GCA_052169815.1 Treponema sp. | reverse complement strand
CCTTGCTAGAAATGTTGCTTAATCTATTTTGCCTAACCGGTTCCGCTTAGGCAAGGGGGATACCATCTCTCTTCCTTGAACAAGAAAAAATAGAATATTTTCTCGACTTATCCACTATTATCACGTATAATAATTACGAGAGGTGTTAACTAGTGATACCTTTATACGCAAAGATACCGCTTGAACATACATTCACTACGTTATAAGGAGCCGTATATGATGAACATCAATGTACAAACAGTAAAATTTACTATGGATGAAGATCAAAAAGACTTTGTTCACAAAAAATTTGAACGAATTAAATATGCTGAAGACCTCATTACTGATATTAACTGCCACATAAAATACGATAAAAAGTTTATGTATGAATGCACTGTCAATTTCAAGGGCGGCACTGCACATGTTTCGCATGAAGATTACGATTTTAGCGCTGGAGTAAACAAGTTTATGGATATCCTTGATCAGAAAGTGAGAAAAGAAAAGGAAAAACTGCAAAGCAAAAAATAAAACGCAGGAGAGAGGCTTAGTATGAAAATTGAAACAGCGCATATTCGCACCATAGCCATTGCAGGGCACGGAGAATCCGGCAAAACCACCCTCCTTGAAAATCTTGCAACGCTCACCGGCACGATTACACAAGCAGAAACTATCGCAAGCGGTAAAACAATCAGTGATTACACAGCAGAAGAAATAGAAAGAAAGATATCTATTTATTCAGTACTAGCTTCAATGAACTGGCACAATACGGTGCTCAATTTTTGGGACACGCCCGGATCATCGGATTTTATCGGGGAAGTCATTGCAGCCTTTAGATCGGCAGAAGCGGGGCTTATCGTGCTCGACGGAAAAGTAGGCGTGCAAATTGAAACTATCAAATACTGGAGAGATCTCGACCGCCGTAATAAGCCGCGCATGGTTTTTGTCAATAAAATGGATGAGGACCGTGCAGATTTTACCCAAGCAGTAAACGATATAAAAAAACAATTCAATGCAGATGTCTTTCCTGTTACCTTTCCTATCGGGCACGGAGCGGCTTTTACTATGGTGGTAGACGTACTGCACAACATTGCTTATAAACGGGAGGCAACCGGCAGCGAAACAAGTATTCCTATTCCTGATGAAGCCAAAGCGCAGTACAACGAAATGCGTGAAATTCTTGCGGGGGCAGCAGCAGAAGGCGATGAAGATTTACTCGTGAAATTCATCGATGAAGGTGAGCTGAGCGATGAAGAAATTGCGCAAGGTTTACAAGCAGCAATGAAAAACAACCGTATTGTGCCCATTTTTGCAGGCTCAGCACAGACGGGACTGGGATTAACGGCACTACTGCACTTTATTGAAACAATTATGCCAAGTCCAGCAGGCTGCCTTGAACGCGCAAACAAGGGCGAAGAAGAAATTGCGGTAAAGATAGATTCAGATGCGGCATTTTCAGGCTTCATTGTTAAAACTTCAAATGATCAATTTTCAGGTAGACTTTCTTATATTAAAGTTATTACCGGCAGCCTTTGCGCAGACACTGAAATCTACAACAATAGCGAACAAAAAAAAGAGCGTATCGGGAAACTCTACCGGACGATAGGAAAAAAATTGGTAGAAATCAAAGCACTTACTGCGGGAGACATCGGTGTTGCCGTAAAATTAGCGGCAACAAAAACCAACGACACGCTTTCAAGTTCGCAAGAGGGCCCGCTTTTTGTTCGCTTACGTACCCCGGATCCCATTTATTCGCTTGCCGTTTCTGCAATCGATAAAAAAAACGATGATAAACTGGGAGAGCAGCTGCTTCGTGCCTGCGGGGAAGACATGACTCTTTCGTTTGTATACAATCCGGAAACCAAACAAAATGTGTTTTCAGGCATGGGGGATTTACACACTACTATCATTTTGGATCGGATAAAAAAACAAGCCAAGATCGATATACAAGCATCAATACCGCGTATTGCCTATCGTGAAACCATCAGACAAAAAGCGCAAGCAGAATATACGCATAAAAAGCAATCGGGCGGGCATGGTCAGTTTGGACGCGTGGTCCTTGCCATTCAACCGCTTGAACGGGGGCAGCAGTATAGTTTTACCAATGCAATATTCGGCGGAGCGATATCCAAAGGATACATTCCGGGTGTTGAAAAAGGCGTAAAAGAAGCGATGGAAAACGGGGTTATGGCAGGTTACCCAGTGGTAGATGTCGGTTCTACCGTACTTGACGGTAAAGAGCACCCGGTAGACTCTTCTGAAATGGCGTTTAAAATTGCAGCGCGCAATGCATTCAAAAATGCAATGCGCAATGCAGGCCCCATTCTCCTTGAGCCTATTATGAATCTCACCGTTTTTGTTGAAACTACGTACCTCGGCGATATTATGAGCGATCTTTCCTCACGACGCGGAAAAATTATAGGCCAAGCAGCTCTTGCAAACGATATTGAGGAAATCCGTGCGCAGGTACCTCATAAAGAACTATTGCGCTATGCCATTGACTTACGATCATTAACGAGCGGCACCGGCTCTTTTGAGATGTCATTTGATCACTACGATCCTATCTCCGGTAAAATTGCCGATGAAGTGATCGCAGCGGCTAAAGCATTCATAGAAACACAGGAAGATTAATATGTACGGTACAGCCGCCTTTCTATACAAAACCGGCTGTACATATGATGGGGCCTTGTAATCTCTTTACGTATACACGGGTCGTATGTTCAGCTGTAATGCACCAACAAATAAAGCCGATATTTTTAGAAGATACTCGGCGGCTCAAGCCTGATTTTCAGACGGGCGCCTTTAGAATCTAACAGCATCTTTAAAAGACGCCCATCAGTCTGAATACCAACATTGAAAAGGAGCTGCTCATTTTGTCGGCTATAGAAATACAACAGCATTGTGCATACGATAAACAACTGATTATAACCTTGCTCACAGAACACTGGGAGGAATTTCTGGATATTTTGAATGGAACCTATCAAACACAAACCATAGATACTTTTCCACCTGTGTTTTATGAATTTGCCCATCTGCTATTACGTTCACTGCAACGCACCCAAACTGGCCCACACGCCACACCACAAGAAGGCAACTATCAATCCGGCACGCAACAAGATATGTTCACCGATTTTTCCCTTCATACCACCGGGCTACTACAAAAAGCGTATCACTTACAGGAACGAACAAAGGAAGACAGCACACCGCACAACACCATCATTAATGACAACGGTATTTTTGTCATTCAACGAGACAGCAGCTATACTACCTTCGATCAATCGTTCCAAAATCTCGTTGATTCTGTCCTATCGTAAAGCTGTGTATGCATGTTTTCCTTCCACCAATCTTACTCGGCAATTTCATACCTTTCAGCTTGCATATACACACCATTTATGTTATAGTCAGTCTACATTAAACCTGTTCTGAAACTTCCGTGCCAGGATAGGTTTAGTAACAGAGTAAGGTTACATATCGTACTCATATAAGGAGAACTTATGAAAAAGATAGTATCACTTTCATCGTTAGCTTTCATTGCTGTCTTCTGTATTTCATGCGCAACGCAAACATCCTCAGCAGGCGTAGGATCTGCAGAGGGCTATAATGGGCCTATCGAAGTTGCAGTAAAAGTAAAAGACGGGAAGATTATCGATGCCGCAATCATCTCAATAAAAGACACTGACAGCATCGGTGTACCAGCTGCAAAACTGCTTGCTGCAGAGGCAGTAGAAAAAGGAAGCGCTGAAAATTTAGACATCGTTTCAGGAGCAACCATTAGTTCAAAGGCTACTATTCAGGCATTACAACAAGCAGTTGCAGCAGCACACTAATGCACCGGTAGAGATGCCCAATGGAGTTTAAGCATTTAGAAGTTTTCACCAAACTAGTTGATAACCTCAATTTTTCTGTAACAGCGCATGAGCTGCATATTTCGCAGCCGACGGTAAGTTTACACATAAAACAACTAGAAACAGAGCTTGATACTCCATTGTTCATACGCTCAACGCGAGAACTCAAAATAACGGAGGCGGGGCGGCATCTCTACGAGAATGCCAAAGACATTCTGCAGCATCGTAATGACGTCGTTGAATATTTTACCCACCCCAACAAAAAAATCTTGCGAATAGGTGTTTCAACGATCCCATCGTGCTATATCGTGCCCAAGCTGCTACAAGGGTTCAATCAAAAATACCCCAATGTACTCATTCATATCGAAGAGAAAAATAGTTTAGCTACCATCAAAAGAATAGCGGAGCATAAAGTGGATGTCGGAATAGTCGGTATGAAAACCAGCGAAGAAAACTGCACCTTTTCGCCTATTTATAAAGACGAATTTATTTTCATCACTGCCAATACTTCCTATTATCAAGCATTACAAAAAACCAAACCAACGCTGCAGCGGCTCGTACAAGAACCGCTGATTATGAGAGAGAGCGGCTCTGGGGTAAAACACAATACGGAGCTCATACTGCAAGATGAACATATCGATATTGAAAAGCTTAACATCGTAGCTTCCATCGATAATATCGAAGTGATAAAGCACCTTACTGCACAAGGCATAGGCACCGCATTTATGTCCAAAATTGCAGCCGAAGACATGATTGTGCAAGGCAAAATTCTCTCATTTCCGCTGGAAAACATACCGCATCAATACCGCCACTTATACCTCGTATGGAATAAAAAAATAACAAAGTCGAAATTATTAGATTATTTTTTAGAGCATGTATTACATGCTGAGTAATGTCTGCGGAAAGGGCGCCTTTCGCTAGTAAAAAAAACAAAAAACAGCTATACTTTTGCGTATGACCAATACAAATAGTTGTGCTTGCGGTACTGTGCCGCAGTCCCATAGGATGCAAGAACCTTTAATATCGATACATAATCTTGCATTTCACTACGAGCGGAATGCAAAAAATATTTTTGAAACATTATGCTTAACGGTATATCAGGGAGCCTATATCTCCGTTGTTGGAGAAAATGGCTCCGGAAAAAGCACGCTCATCAAGCTTATACTTGGCTTATTGAAGCCTTCCAGCGGCTCGTTACAATGTCGTACTAAGACAATTGGGTATGTTCCGCAAAAGAAAAACGTGGTAACGAGCTTTCCGATTACCGTTTATGAAGCCTTACATTCCTATCAAATGATACTACAATCCCGTGATACCCCAGTCATCGATCGTTTACTGCATGATATGAATCTGACAGAACATAAAAATAGCATTATCGGGACCCTTTCAGGAGGCCAATTACAAAAAATATACATTATCCGCGCCCTTATCGGGAACCCCGATTTATTGATTTTGGATGAGCCTTCCACCGGTATTGATATACAAAGTCAGCAGGATATTTATGCCTTTATTAAACACTTAAACACCGAAAACAGGCTCACCGTTATGTCCGTTGAGCATAATATCGATGCAGCGGTACTTAACTCAACAGAAATTTTCCATCTCGTGAACGGCTGCGGCCACCTGTGTAATCCGCAGCAATATGCACAAGAATTTCTGCCTGTCCGCTCATAAGATTCCGTTTTTCACTTTTACTAAGGAGTATATATGCTGCATTATACCTTTATGCAAAACGCTTTTATTGTTGCATTTTTTATCGGTCTTTTATGTCCTTTAATTGGACTATTTTTAGTACTACGACGTTATTCGCTCATAGGCGATACCCTCGCTCATGCGTCCCTCACCGGCATAACGCTTGGTCTTGCTACCGGTATTAACCCAATCGCCGGTGCCTTTATTTTCACCTCAGGAGCTGGAATCCTTATAGAAATACTCCGATCCTGGTTCAAAGATTACACCGACCTCATTCTCTCGGTTGTGCTCTCTTTAAGCGTCGGCATCGCTATCACATTAATGAGCTCAGGAGCAATACATGCCAATGCAGAATCCTATTTATTCGGCAGTATTTTAACCGTTTCTAAAAGCGATGTCGCGACCGTCATCGGGTTAAGCGTGTTTTCAGTGATCGTTCTTGCGCTTGTGTATCACAAAATGGTATACATAACCCTCGACGAAGAGATTGCACGCGTGATTGGTATTAAGGTGAAACTCATCAACTATGTGTTTTCGCTCGTGGTAGCGGCCACTATCGCTGTATCCATTAAAATAGTAGGCATACTCGTACTCAGCTCTATGATTGCCTTACCGGTCGCCGCGGCCTTACAATTACATACCGGCTTTAAGAAAACCCTCTGTGTTTCAGTGGGCTTTGGCATTGCAGATATCATGGCAGGCCTTGTATGCTCATACTATCTGAATGTGGCGCCGGGGGGATTTACCGCCCTTGTTGCAGTCTTTTTGCTCTTGCTAGTCATTGCAACAAAAAAGCTGCACAGCCGATAGCTTAAAACCACAAAAATGCCAATTATGTTTTAGGAGCAACTGGATGACATCACACCACTACAACCTTGATGACGATATAGCCGCCATTGCTACACCGCTCGCCCCCAGCGCACTCGGCATCATACGGACATCAGGGCAACAGAGCATTACATATACTGCCCGCTTTTTTTCACGGCCACAGGCGCTTTTAAATGCAGCCGGTCACACCATCGTATACGGCTGGATTCACGACAACGGCATGAAGATCGATGAAGTAACGCTTTGCGTATACCGAGCCCCTAAAAGCAACACCGGCGAAAACGCTGTTGAAATTATCTGCCACGGCGGACCGGCTGTCGTAAAGGCGATCTACGCACTTTGCATAACAAACGGCTTTCGTCCCGCTGAAAGGGGGGAGTTCACCTTCCGCGCATTCATGCACGGAAAAACCGACCTCACTAAGGCAGAAGCAGTACGAGAGATAATCGATTCAAAAACAGGGACCGCACGCGAAAAAGCTGTAGGTCGGTTAGCAGGCACCGTATTCCGCAAAATAGCACAGATCAAGCAAGAGCTGGTACTGCTGCTCGCACAACTTGAAGTAGGCATTGAATATCCTGAAGATGAACACAGCCTTGCCGATGGTGTGCATGAGCATTTTCTTGATTCGCCGCTTACCGCACTGCATACGCTCGATGTATCCTGGCAAAGCGAGAAAATATATCAAGACGGCGTCCGTTTAGTGCTCGCAGGCAAAACCAACGCAGGCAAATCCTCGCTATTCAATGCACTTTTAAAAGAAGAGCGGGCAATTGTATCCGATATTCACGGCACAACGCGGGATTGGCTCGAAGCCCATCTGGACTTTAAAGGCATTCCGGTAACCCTGTTCGACACTGCGGGGCTCAGAAATACTGAGGACTCCATAGAGGCGCTCGGCGTACAACGAAGCGAAGCGTTGATCCAAGAAGCAGCCGTGATTCTCTACCTCATAGATGGGAGCGTACCAGTAAGCCAAGAAGACTGCCGTTTTATCTTAGGCCAAAAAGGCCCCCTCATTATCGTACTGACCAAAGCAGACAAAACCGAAGCCCCGCAGCCACTACCGGCTGAACTACAAGGCATACCGCCCATTACCGTGAGCGCACACAGCGGTGAAGGCTTGGAAGAGCTTATCGCGGTAGTAGTTGAGCGCATCACTGCCTGTATGCCGGATGCAGGCACTACGGAACCCGCCCTTGGTACCGAGCGGCAAAAACGGACGGTGCATACCACGGTTACTTTACTTGAGCACGCAAAACAGGCAGCAAAAATGGGCTATCCGCCTGATGCCATTATGCAAGATATTGAAGATGCCGTACAGCTCCTTGGAGAAATCACCGGCGAAGTGCATACCGATGATATTCTTGATAGCATTTTTTCACACTTTTGCGTAGGAAAATAATTATAGGGCAGCTCTAAAAACCTTGTTTGATTTTTAGAGCTGCCCTATACTGCATAATAGTCGCGCAAAAAGCGGTGATAGTAGTCCAAAAAACGATCTTCGGTAATTGCTTGGCGTATTTCCAGCACCATGTTATACAAGAACGCAAGATTATGGTACGTCGCCAACATAGCGTAGAGTATTTCTTTACTGCGAAATAAATGGCGCAAATAAGAGCGGCTATAATTTCTACATACTTTACAGGTACAATGGGGATCTATCGGGCCAAAATCATAGGCATATTCCTGTTTTTTAATTGAAATCGGTCCATTTCTGGTAAAAAGATTGCCATTGCGCGCATTACGGGAAGGCAATACGCAATCAAACAAGTCAACGCCGTTTTTTACTGCTTCTAAAATATAATCGGGAGTACCGATACCCATTACATACAACGGTTTAGTTTTGGGAAGACGCGATGCAGTGAAGGCAAGAAATGCTTTATATACCTCATCAGGCTCTCCTACGGAAAGGCCTCCGATAGCGATACCGTGCGGATCAAGGGCTACCGTAGATTCAATACTCTGTAAACGCAAATCTTCAAAAAAGCCTCCCTGTACGATAGGAAATAAACTCCCCTGGTACGATTCGTCGGTGTGATGCCATGTTGTCATTGCGCGGCCAGCCCATGCGGTAGTAAGCTGCAATGCTTTAACCGTGTCCGCTTTAGAAGTACCATAGCCTGAACACACATCCAGTTGCATTTGAATATCGCTATTAAAGCCCTCCTGAATGGTTACGGCAAGTTCAGGGCTTAAAAATTGCCTACTGCCGTCAATATGGCTTTGAAACGTAACCCCTTCATTGGTTATTTTCCTCAGTTTTGCCAGCGAAAAAACTTGAAAGCCTCCTGAATCCGTTAAAAAGTTTTTATTCCACTGCGAAAACCCATGCAATCCGCCGGCTTGTTTAATAATATCAAGACCCGGCCGTAGAAAAAGGTGGTATGTATTTGCTAAAATAATCTCAAAGCCTATTTCAGCAAGGTCATCTTTGGTCATACCTTTAACGGTCCCCGCTGTCCCAACAGGCATGAAAGCAGGCGTATGCACTAATCCGTGCGGCAACTGAATTGCACCAGTACGCGCAGCCGAATGTAAATCTTGATGAAAAAGGGTATAAATTGATTTTGATTCTTTCATAGATACCTCATCAGCAAAGCTGATAACGAGTTTTTCATAAGTCCTTATATATCAATGACTTATGAAAAACATCACAAGTTAAATAACCCTGGTGCGATAACTCCGTTGTCGCACCAGGGTTAATCTAGGGTAAACCGGTGAGCAAAGCTCACCTCTAAAAACTATTTCGCAATCCGCGTTAGCAGATATGATAATCATTTCCTTACAGAACAAGCCAATAGGCTTGAGTTTTTCGAGATTCCCGTTAGCCTACAGTGAGGCTTTCGCAAAAAAACCGCGCTGCCCTGCCTTAACCCAGCGACCAGTGCTACGTGCTAGTTGATCCTGCTGCATTTGTGAAACGATCCAATCTGCATAGGCCTCATTGTCTTCATTTTCTAGTTTTACGAGCAAAGTTTGTAAAAAAGAATGAGAATCATTGGCATAAGCCGCTGCTAATTCTTCTGCTAATCGTACAAATGCACTTGATGCAGTGGCTACGGGAATAGTACGACAGGGAGTAGGGACATCCCGATGCACAAATATCAGTTTACCATTCCTTTGCTTTGTAAAATAGTCTATCAACATTGATAATAATTGCATATTTGCTATAATAAGCTCACTAAACACCGCTTCTATAGTGAGCGCATCGCTTTCCGTATACAATTCAGCGTACGCAGGCGCATCAAAAACGATAATAGCAGTGTCAATAGCAACATTAAGGTTTTTTAGCTGCAGAGCCAGTGATTGCGTCGAAAAAATTGAATTCCTATTCCATTCAAGAATTGGCCCGATTTTTTGTTCTTTCTTTACATCTTTCATCGGTGAAGCGCCACTTTCAGATGTAACACATACATACAAACCTTGAACCCGCAAAAAATCAGCCAAACTCAATGAAAAACTCAAGCGATCATCTATTACCAATATATTAGTGCTCATGCTCGGTACTATACTCCGAATACGCAAAAATTGAAATAGGTTTCCTCATAAATCTTACAACAAGCAAGCAGAGCAAGAGCCATCCGTACTTGGTTTTTCTCAACAAAAAAGCTAGTATAGGGCATCCAAGGAGAAAGTGTATGAATGCTATTACAGACAGAGAGCCGAAGGCAGTATTTTATTGGTTTGCGCAGCTATCGGCTATACCCCGCGGCTCAGGGAATGAACAAGCAGTGAGCGATTTTCTCGTACAATTTGCCCATGCACGGAACTTAACCTGCCATCAGGATGAAGCGTTAAACGTGATTATCAAAAAGCCAGGGACAGCCGGATATGAACATTCCCACCCCATCATTTTGCAGGGGCATATGGATATGGTATGCGAAAAAACGCCCGAATCTTCTCATGATTTTTTGAAAGACCCCATCAAACTCATGGTAGAAGGAGATATTCTCCACGCAGACGGCACCACGCTCGGAGGGGATGATGGTATAGCAGTAGCATATGCGCTCGCTATTTTGGATTCAGATTGTATAGCGCATCCTCCGCTCGAAGTGCTCATCACTACGAACGAAGAAACCGGTATGGATGGAGCCAAAGCAGTACAAGCCAGCCTTTTACACGGCAAAATGCTTTTCAATATTGATTCAGAAGAAGAGGGAATTTTTTTAGTCAGCTGTGCAGGCGGGGCCCATGCTTTGATTGACTTTCCGATTGAAACAGAGCCACTACAGCACGAAACCCTTTCCATTGCGGTGAGCGGGTTATACGGTGGACACTCAGGCGCTGAAATTGACAAGCAACGGGCAAATGCGCTGAAAGTACTGGCACGGCTATTGTACGAGGTAAAAAGCCAGCAAGCAGTACACATTGTGTCAATCAGTGGCGGTTCAAAACACAACGCAATCGCAAAAGAAGCGACAGCGTGCATAAGCCTAAAAGACAGCCGCTCTGCACAGCAAACGCTACAACACCTTGCAGCACGAATTGCCGATGAATATCGCATAACCGACAAAAATTTGCACGTTACCGTCACTCCTTGCGAACTGCCTAGCAAGGTGATGTTTACACAAAAACTAAGCGCTGACATCATTGATTTTATGATGATGATTCCAAATGGAGTACAATACATGAGTGCTGACATTCCCGGCCTTGTGCAAACCAGCCTAAATGCAGGTATCTTGCAGGTTGAAGGCACGCAACTGCGGTTTACGATTTCAGTGCGCAGTTCGGTAAAAAGCGCATTAGACGAAATACTGCATGTATTACACATTTGCGCTGATAAAACGGGAGCAACCTTCATACAAACAGCAGAATACCCTGCATGGGAATATGCAGCGCACTCACCCGCCCGCGACATTGCGGTCAAAACATATACAGAGCTTACTGGCAAAACGCCAATCATTACTGCCATTCATGCAGGCCTTGAATGCGGATTGTTAAAAGAAATCATACCGGATATGGATGCAGTAAGCTTTGGCCCCAATCTCTACGATATACATACACCGAACGAACGCCTTAGCATATCGTCAGTAGAACGTACGTGGCACTTTATTGTAAAATTGCTTGAAAATTTACGGTAAAGTAGATAAAAAAACTCTCGGAACATAATTCCGAGAGTTTTAGCTATAGCGCCGTTACATAATTTAATTAATATTCAACTTTGCAAGCAAGGGTAAATGTACCATTGTGGTTAGCATAGTTAAAGGGTGTTTCAATAACGTAATCATTCTTTAACAGCTTTCCAGGATATTTATTCTCGACAATCTTACCTTGCTCCCATGTTGCAGTAATTTCAACTTTTTCAGCAGGACTGTAGGCTAAACCAAGGTCGTAGGCCATACCAAAATAAGAGGTACTGAGTTTTGCCCCATTGAGACCTTCTGTATGGTTGCTTTCAACCCAGTAATCAGCAAACGGTTTAATCCAGAAAGAATCACCGAGCATTAACTTATATGCGCCCCATACTTTTCCAAGCATCGGCATCGTCATACCAGTAGCATTATGTGAAAGCAAGCGGTATGCACCAAGGTATACACCAGCCTCTAAACCATCCATAAGATAAGAAGGCTTTAACTTACCTGTCTTTTCATCTTTCTCATCATCAGTTTCAAATTTAACGTAGGCACCCATATCCATAGTATTTTTACCAGCAGCATTCGTACCTTGGTAAGGAGTTCCATCTGATGCAAGATACACGCCAGCGCTTATCCATTTGAAAGTAGTGTTAAAGAGTCCATCCCACGCAAATGATTCACCACGCCCATTTTTAAATTTTGTACCAGCACCGTCAAAACCTAATTTAACTGATAACCCATCAATCGGCTTAGAAAGTAATTCAGCACCCACATTAAGAGCCATACTATCGCCATTATACCCAGCAGTAGCACCGTTTTTATAGTCTTTTACTTTAGCAAGAGTAGAATTTGCATTAAATTTAACACCAAGCAGATCCCCAAGCGGTTTCATAGCGAAATCAAAACCAACACCATACTTGCTGTGTGTAGCATCTTTAGCTTCCCAGTCGCCGTTTGAACCTAATTTAACACCAACATCTAAATCTAGCAAATCTTTATTGGCATAACCGATTTTTGTACCAAAGCCGTCAAATCCGGGTTTAAATTCGAAAGGTTTCTCGTCGTAACTCCTCGTACGTTCAAGCGGCTTCCACAGGTTGGCATAATTAGTCTTAAAAGAAGGCTTATTGTATACCGTCAAGTAAGCGCCATAGAACACCACTTTTCCTTCAATCTTATCAACTTTTCCGCTGAGGTCAAATTTTTTATCATTTTTATCATGAACGCTTTTTAATGCTAACTCAACATCTTTTAAAATAATTTCGCCATATACAGGAACATCAGTTTTGGAAGAAGTAAGGTCACCTTTTTTAATAATTGGAAAAGTTACTTTCCATGATGCTTCATTTTTAAAACCATGCTTGACGCGATCTGCAAACTTGCCATTTGTTCCTGCGCCAAGATCAATTCCCCACGTTACAGTCGCTTCAGCTTCAACATCAATTTTCGGCTCTACCAAAGTAGCCGGATCTGCGGCTAACGCGGCTGCCACAAAAAGAGCAGTGAAGCTTACGAGTAGACATTTTTTCATAAAAATATCTCCTTTTAATAAAATGTATTTGTCAATACGTATTGGGTGCAAACGTAACACGCTTATTTATTACCCAACAGTTAGTATAATTCTACAAGATTTAGTTTGAGTTGTCAATCTTTCTTTGTAACTTTTCCCCTCACCATTTTCAGCATGAAAATCGATTGACAATCTTCATAAGATGTATAAGAATGAGAAGAAACCCAGTAGACATCTGAAAAAATCCAACAAGGTTTTTAGAGATGTCCAGTAATTATTTTTTAAGGATACCTTATGACCTCTCTACAAAAAAAACTTTTCGGCTGTCTCTGTTTATGCTCTGCACTCTTATTGAATGCATGCGGTAACAAAGCATTCTTACGGCGCATGCAGGATCTTGAAATGGGAATCAAAAACCCTTCGACCATCGAAGAGCTCCAAACAGCCATTAAAAAATATGACGACAAAATAAACACCATCCTGCTTGCACAGCAGCGGATTGCAATATGGTATAAAATGCTCGGTCAACGTTATATGGATAGAAAAATGTACAAAAAAGCATTAACAGCATTTCAATCCGCGTTGGACTACTATCCGGAAAACCAGAATATTTTTTATCAGATAGGCATTTGCGCGGGGATTTTAGCCAAAAGCTCATTGGACGTTCCTCAAGAAGAAGTTCCTGAATACAATCGCCAAACGTACTTTGCACTATCAGTTGCCTCATATAAGCGCGCTTTAGAGCTTGATCCTTCGTATACCAGAGCGGCATACGCGCTTTCGGTGCTCTATGTTTTTGAACTGAACAAACCGCTCGAAGCTATCGCGCTTTTGGAACCGATCGCCGTAAAGGAAAAAAAGCCTTTCGAAACACTGTTTGTATTAGCCCGTGCCTATTTTATGGCCGGACAGCATGAACAGGCTGTGGCCGTATATGACCGCATCATTGCTGACAGCACCAATGCCCAATACCGCTCAGATGCAGAGCGGAACAGAGCCCTCATACAAAGCGCCCGGTAGCAGCCATGCCGCATACTCAAGGAATACTACAGCTACACTTATATATCGCCCTTTCTTTATGCTCATTTTTAAAAGCAAGCGAGCGGCTTTTTCTTGCAAGAAGCCTTGACACTTTGGAAGCACTTACGGTACTTTCTATTGAAGATATAAGCGTCATGCTGCAAAGAAGACTTACGCCGCACGCATTCAACCGAATAAAAGCTATTCCGCCGCTGGTTGAAAAAACCTATGCCCTTATGGAGCGTTATCACATTCATACAACCTTTCATGACGATTTGGATTTTCCGCCGCTGCTGAGGGAAATTGCCGATAAGCCTTTTTTTCTATATTATCGCGGCGTTTTACCCAATCCTGAAATACCTGCCGTTGCACTCGTTGGTACTCGCCGCCCTACCGGTTTAGGGATGAAAACGGCCACCCAGCTCGGCAAGGAATGCGGGCAGGAAGGGATACCGGTTATTTCAGGCCTTGCACGCGGTATCGATGCTTTTTCGCACCGTGGCACGCTGGATACCAGTGGCACAACGGCGGCAGTCCTCGCATGCGGGGTGGATCAGTTTTATCCGATTACAAACCGACAGCTTGCAGGGCATATACTGGAACAGGGCGGCTGCATCCTCAGTGAATACGCACCGGGAGAACCGCCGTTCGCTTACCGTTTTCCGCAGCGGAACCGGATTATTTCAGGGCTTGCCCGGTCAGTTGTGGTGGTAGAGGCTCCTGCCAAATCAGGCGCACTTATCACCGCCGATTTTGCCCTTGAACAAGGCAGAGATGTATATGTATGCAAACCGCTTTTGGATTCGCGACAAAATACAGGCGGCAAACGGCTTGCTGAAGAAGGGGCGCTCGCGATAGAGCATGCACGCGATATTTTATACGATTGGGAAACGCCGTCTTTACGGCAGGTATATAAAGAAAAACAAATACCTTTGTTTGCATACCAAAGGCCTGTTCGATAACACCGTTGTCAAACAGGCCGAACATCGCATTTCAAGGTAACCTATTCTAAAACGAAAGTTTCAGGACAGGTTTAAGGATGAAGGATAACTAGAAAAGCTATGTCAAAAAAACTTGCGGTAAAGCAAAAAAACCATAATTTGGTTATTGTAGAATCTCCTGCAAAGGCAAAAACAATTGAGAAATACCTTGGCTCTGATTATGTGGTGAAAGCCTCTATGGGGCACCTCATTGATTTACCGAAATCGCGGCTTGCCATCGATACCGAACATGGGTTTCAGCCTGAATATATCACCGTAAGAGGGCGGGCAAAGCTGCTCAAAGAACTACAACAGGATGCAAAAAACGCAAAGCACGTGTTCCTCGCTAGTGATAATGATCGCGAAGGAGAGGCGATCGCCTACCACCTCTACAAAGCCATACGGGAAAAGTGCGAAACGGTTCCGGTAAACCGGATTGTATTCAACGAAGTAACGCCACAAGCGATAAAGATTGCGGTGCAGAACCCTCTGCACATCGACGAAGCCAAAGTGAATGCACAAAAAGCACGCCGCATTTTGGATCGACTCGTCGGCTATAATCTTTCTCCTCTGCTATGGCAAAAGGTGAAAAACGGTTTATCGGCAGGCCGCGTACAATCAGTTGCCTTACGCCTTATTTGCGAACGCGAAAAAGAAGTAGAAGAATTTATTCCTGAAGAATTTTGGACGCTCGAAGGCAGCTTCAAAAAAAACAAAGCAAGCATTGTAGCACAACTTGCCTTATATCAGGACAAAAAACCCGTTTTAAAAAAAGAACAGGATGTCAAAGCCATTATAGCGCAGATACAACATGAACAGGCAGTTATTTCAGAGATAAAAAAAACGGAAAAAACCGTGCATCCTAAGCCTCCTTTTACCACCTCAACCTTGCAACAAGCTGCTGCAAATAGGCTTGGCTTTACCTCGCGGAAAACCATGCAGATAGCCCAGCAGCTCTACGAAGGCGTGGCAGTCGGATCAAACCGCATCGGGCTTATTACCTATATGCGTACCGATTCAGTGCGTATTTCCAACACCGCACTCACTGACGTCCGCACGTGGATTGCCGAACACCACGCAGCATATTTACCTGAAAAGCCCATCGTGTACGCCGTCGGTGCAAAAGCACAAGACGCTCACGAAGGCATTCGGCCTACCTATACTGCCTATACCCCCGATTATCTTAAAGACTACCTTAATCGGGATCAGCTTAAACTGTATACCATTATTTGGGAACGCTTTACCGCAAGTCAAATGACCAATGCCAAAATGGAAACCGTCAGTTTTGAAATCACCGTAGGCGAAGCCTTGTTTAGGGCGGCTTTCACCAAAGTAACGGAAGCTGGTTTTTTCGCTGTGCTTAATCTGCTGCTTTCACGGGAAGAAAAAGGCAAAGCAGTACCGGCCATAAAAAAAGGGGATACAGTAGAAATACACAGCCTGAAACCTGAGCAGCACTTTACGCAGGGACCTGCGCGGTATACCGACGCAACGATCGTTAAAATGCTAGAACAAAAAGGGATCGGCAGGCCTTCTACCTATGCACCTATTATTTCGGTGCTCTTTGACCGCTATTATGTAAACCGGTCGAACAAACAGCTCGTCCCCACACAACTTGGTAGAATCATCAACGATATTTTAGTAGAGAATTTCAACGACATCATCGACGTCAATTTTACCGCAGGCATGGAACAAAAACTGGACGCTATCGAAGAGCAGAAAACACAGTGGGCGACATTACTGGAAGCCTTTTATACCCCTTTTATTAAGCAGGTAGATTCGGTGATGGAACATCTTGGCAGTATAAAAGGGAGCCTCGATGAACCGACTGAGTTTATCTGTGAAAAGTGCGGAAAAAAAATGGTAAAGAAATTAGGCCGGTTCGGCTTTTTCCTCGCGTGTTCCGGCTTTCCCGAATGTCATAATGCAAAATCCATACCGTTAGCAAAGTGTCCGCGCAAAGGGTGCAACGGCGACATCATCGCCCGTAAGGCTAAGGGGCGGGGAAAAGAGTTTTACGGCTGTACCAATTTTCCCAACTGTACGTTTATTTCACATTTTAAGCCAATTAATGCAACATGTCCAAAATGCGGCTGGCTTTTAGTTGAAAAATATGATAAAAAGAACGGTAACTATAAAGCATGTATCAATCCCGACTGCGATTATTTACATAGCGTAGTTGAAGGCGTTGAAACCCAAACGGTGCAATAAATGATACAAGAAATTGTTACCGCATATATACAATATGCTGCAAACATCAAGCATTTTTCTCGCCATACCATTATTGCCTATCAAATGGATATGAGGCTCTTTATTGAATGGCTTTCGGAAAATGAATTGGATTTTACGCGTCTTGACCATACCGATGTACACATTTTTACTGCTGAACTACGGGATAAACAATTTGCACCGGCAAGTGTTAATAGGATTCTCTCCTGCGTACGGGGATTTTACCGCTACGCAATACGGTTTGGCCACTGTACGTCTAACCCTGCCGCCGCCGTACGCAACATAAAGCAGCCGCAAAAGCTCCCCCGCTTTTTGTTTCCCGAAGAAGCCGAACAGCTGTGTGCATTTCCCCAAGAAGCAGGGATCCTGTGGCACGCACGGGACGAGGCGCTCTTTGCCTCGCTTTATTCAACCGGCTGCCGCATCTCCGAACTGCTCGGCCTTACCCTACAAGATATGAACAAAGACTATACGGCGGCTATTGTATACGGCAAAGGCAAAAAAGAGCGTACCGTGTTCTTTGCCGATTTTGCACAAAAAGCATTGCAGCAGTATCTCCCTGAAAGACAAGCGCTGTTACAGCGGTCAGGCAAAACAACGGCATCTCTGTTTTTGAATTGGAAAGGAGAAGGCTTAACACCTGGCGGTGTACGGTATATCATCAACCGCTACACAGCCCTCTTGCCCCAGAGCAAAAAACTCTCGCCGCATGCATTCCGGCATAGTTTTGCTTCACTGTTTGTAACGAGGGGGGCCGACATGCGCGTGGTACAAGAGCTTTTGGGCCATAGCAGCATTGCAACAACACAGCGATATACCCATATTACAGCAGCTCAGCTGCAAGCATTATACCATAAAGCGCATCCGCACGGTTAGCCGGTGTGCATGCACAAAGCGCTTTTCTAACGCAAGAAGTTATATAGAGGTTAATACATGGAAAAACAACACATACGAAGTACTACGGTCATAGCGGTAAAGCGAAACGGAAAAATCGCCATGGCAGGAGACGGACAGGTAACGATGGGACAAACTGTTATGAAAGGAAATGCCCGCAAGGTACGGAAAATTTACGACGGAAAAATCATGACAGGGTTTGCAGGGGCAACCGCTGATGCGTTTACGCTCCTTGAAAAATTCGAAGGACGGGTCAAAGAGTATGCAGGGGACATCATCCGCGCAGCAGTTGAACTTGCCAAGGATTGGCGCACTGACAAAATGCTGAAAAACCTTGAAGCGCTCTTATTGGTAGCTGATTCCAAAACTATTTTACTTATTTCAGGGACAGGCGATGTCATAGAACCGCAGGAAGATGTACTTGCGATCGGCTCAGGTGGAAATTATGCATACGCAGCGGCACTTGCGTTGCTACGCAATACCGAGCTGAGTGCACAAGAAATTGCTGAAAAAAGTTTACATATTGCAAGTGAAATCTGTGTATACACCAATAACACCATCCATGTGGAGGAATTATAATGAACATCAATTTTGAAGAACTGACGCCGCCGCGCATTGTCGAAGAACTTGATAAATATATTATTGGCCAAACAAAAGCCAAACGGGCAGTGGCCATTGCTCTGCGGAACCGCACCCGCCGTATAAAATTGCCCGAAGACATCCGCGATGAAATAGCTCCCAAAAATATCTTAATGATAGGGCCAACCGGCGTCGGCAAAACGGAAATAGCCCGCCGCCTTGCAAAACTATCAGGAGCGCCTTTTTTGAAAGTGGAAGCGACAAAGTATACAGAAGTAGGCTACGTAGGACGGGACGTTGAATCGATGATCCGCGATCTTATGGCGGTAGGCTACGCTATGGTAAAAAGCGAAACACAGGAAACGCTGCGCGCCAAAGCTGAAAAAAATACCGAAGACATCCTGCTCAATTTACTGTTACCCGGCTCCAGCAAGCCTCAAAAAAGAAAAAAAGAGACGGAAGTCGATCCTACAACCGCAGAAGAACCGCCCGAAGCAGCAGGGCAAGAAATTGCCATAAGCCAAGAAGAAAGCATGCAGCATACACGAGAGAAATTTAGGAAAATGCTGCAGGACGGCGCATTTGAAGATCGCATGGTAAGCATTACCGCGCAGCATTCGAATATGCCCAATTTTGAGGTTTTCGCCGGCGCCTCCAACATGGAAGATTTGGAAACAGCCATGTCTAATATTACCGGCATGCTCATGGGAGCACACAAAACCAAGCACAAAACCGTAAAGGTAAAAGAAGCGCGGGCTATTATTTTAGAAGAAGAATTGGATAAACTCGTCGATCATGATAAAATAGTCGCAGAGGCAAAGCAGCGTGTTGAGCAAATGGGCATTATTTTTATCGATGAAATCGATAAGGTAGCATCCAAACATGAACGGAGTAGCGGCATTGACGTTTCACGGGAAGGGGTCCAGTGCGATATTCTTCCGATTGTAGAAGGTTCAAATGTAAACACCAAATTCGGCGTGGTAGATACCAAGCATATTTTATTTATTGCAGCAGGCGCTTTCAGCATTTCCAAACCAAGCGACCTTATTCCTGAATTTCAAGGCCGTTTTCCGCTGCGGGTAGAATTGGAATCGCTTCATGCCGAAGATTTTAAGCGTATATTGCTTGAACCTAAAAATGCACTTACCAAGCAATATGAGGCATTGCTTGCAACGGAACACGTTACGATCATCTTCAAAAGCGAAGCGATCGACCGTATGAGTTCACTGGCGGCAGAAGTTAATACCCGCATGGAAAACATCGGAGCGCGCCGTTTACATACTATTATGGAAATGCTTTTGGAAGAGATCTCATTCGATGCCAGTGACATGAGCGGGAAAGTTATCGAAATCGACCGCAGCTATGTTGACGAACGGTTGAAAGACATTGTGCAAGACCAAGATTTATCACGCTATATCTTGTAGCACCGCAATCTGTAACGGCATAGCACAGCGCTTCATACTTTCTCGATAGAATTTCATAAGACTATCATTAAAACAAATGATTGATATGCCGATAACAAAGTATAGGATTTATCATAAAAAGATATGATGGCGGCTCACGGACAGCAGTGCCGGTTTTATCTTTTGCGGGTGATTTTTTTTAGAGGAGCTTTGGAACTATAATGTATACCAACCGTTTTCACAAAACCATTGATCTTTTGCATCGTGCACTTGATGTTAATACATTACGTTATACTATTTCTGCCAATAATCTTGCGAATGCCGGACTTGCAGAATTCAAACGCAGTACCGTTTCATTTGAAACGGAACTCAAACGGGCGCTTGATTCCGAAAAACGCGCTGCAGGACAGTTTCAGCTCACGGTAACCGATCCCCGCCATATTAAATCCAACGGTGTTATTGATTACCAAACCGTTTCGCCGCGGCGGACGCTTGACTATCTGAGCACTGCAAAAGCAAATGGAAACAATGTTGACGCTGAAGAAGAAGCGATGGATATCCTGAAGATACAAATGCAGTATCAACTGCTCAGCCAGATGACCAGTTTTCAGTATAACCAAATACAATCAGTGCTCAAATAGCAGCGCACTAAGGAGATAATATATGGGTATTTTTAGCAGCATAAATATAGCAGCCACCGGCATGAGTGCAGAACGCTTACGGAGCGATGTTATTTCCAATAATATTGCAAACGCTACCACTACCCGGACACCTGAGGGAGGATACTTCCGCCGCAGCCGCGTTATACTTGCCCAACGCAAAGACGGTATTGATTGGCGCATTCCCTTCATGTCTTCGGATATGGATAGAGGCGTCGGTACCGGAGTGCGTGTAGTCGGTATAGAAAAAGATACCACCGCCCCTATTTTAAAGTACGAGCCGACCCATCCCGATGCTATTCAGTCCGGCCCAAAAGCAGGCTATGTTGAATACCCGAATATCAATATTGTAACTGAAATGGTGGATTTAATCGCTGCTTCCCGTGCATACGAAGCAAACTCGGCCGTTATTCAAGGTTCCAAAGAAATGTTTCAACGTGCGCTTGATATAGGCCGTTAACCGTTTTTGTACTATTGGGAAAAGGAGATACCATGACTATTACAAACACCGCAAACTTATATAAAGTACCCTCGATATTAAGAAATCCAGCTATCGAACCTATTATTATCGATAACTTCCGCAGCAACATGGTCTCCGATACAGACACCGTTGACCAAGCGGTTAATAAAAAAGCCATGAGCTTTGAACAAACATTATTAAAAGCTTTTGACGAAGTCAATGCTAAACAGCAACGCACTTCATCATTAGCCCAGCAGATGATCGTTGACCCTGAATCAGTGGATGTGCACGACATCACTATCGCGATGGCAGAAGCTGATATGTCGCGTAAAATTGCCCAGACAATTCTTGAGCGCATACTCAAAAGCTGGAATGACATTACTATCAATCGATAGCACTTAATGTCACGTACATAAAGTGCTACTTATAATAAATATAGGAACGCTTGGATAGAGTGCTCTTGAGGCTCCAAGAAGGTTCCGTAGTTATAGAACCGTTATGATTACTGTAGCAGGTTCGTTCTGTATGGGGAGGAAACATGAACGAAGGGATTAAAAAGTTACCAGCTCGAATGAAAGCTCTTTGGAGTAAATGGACGCTGATCCAAAAAGGAATACTGGTAGGCGTGATAGTCGCTGCGGTGGTTATCATTGTGCTACTCACTTCTTGGTCAGCAAAGCCGTCTTATGTATCGCTTATTGACACGCCGATAACGGATGAAGCGTTACGGGAACGGATTGTCTTACGGTTAAACCAAGAAAATGTCAAAGCGACTGTTTCCCAATCGGGCCTTATCTCAGTGCAAGATGAACAAACAGCCCGCAGAATGCGCGCTATTCTGGTCAGAGAAGATCTCATTCCCAAAAATGCAGATCCGTGGGCGCTCTTTGATGTTGAGCGATGGACGCGCACTGATTTTGAGCGGAATGTTGACATACGGCGTGCCGTTATCGAAGAAGTACGTAAGCATATCAAAGCCCTTGATGACATCGATGATGCAAGCGTCGTAGTGAATTTACCTGAAGATAAATTATTCAAAGCGGATCAAAATCCGGTAACAGCGAGCGTTATTATCTATCCCAAACCGGGCAGCGATATCAGCACCAACCGTAAAAAAATTGAAGGGATTCAAAAGCTCTTAAAATATGCGGTTGAAGGGTTATCCGACGGTAACATCACCATCGCTGACAACCAAGGCAATATCCTCAACGACTTTGCAAATATGAAAGACTTTGACCGCCTGTCAGTTATCGAAAAGCAGCAAAAGATGATTGCGAAACTAGAAACGCAATACGAAATAAAGATTCTCAATGTATTGCAGAAAACGTACGGTACCGATCGTGTCCGCGATTTAAGCATCAAAATCGACATGGATATGTCTGAAAAAAAATCAGAAACTATTCAGTACCTTCCCTTTGAATTAAAACCGGATAACCCGGATACACCGTATGACGATTCAGAGGTGCGGGCCTCGGTTACCCGTTCAAGCGAAACTGCAACTACCACGTATCAGGGCACCGGATTTAATCCTGAAGGACCGGCAGGAGTTGAAGGGCAAACGCCGCCTTCATACAAAGATACCAGCAACCTCACCGGTTTATCTTCGCAATCTATTGTGAAAACCAATGAGGAAATAGGTAGTAGAAAAACCTCAGAGATCGTAAGCCCTGAAATGGGACGAAGAACCGTTTCCGTCAACATCGACGGTAGATGGCTCACCAAGAAGGATAACAAAGGCAATGTGATTATTAAAGACGGCCGCATAGAACGCGAGTATATCCCGATATCCGAGGAAGAACTGCAAAAAGCAACCCAAGCCGTGCAAAATGCAATAGGCTACAGCGCTGTACGCAACGATTCAGTGAGCGTACTCAATATTCCCTTTGACCGCACAGCGCAATTTGAAGAAGAAGATGAGCTCTATTTCCGCAACATCCAACGGCGGACTATCATCCTCATCAGCCTCGCCAGTATTGCATTACTGTTGCTGCTCTTCGTACTGTACCGCATCATCAGTCGTGAACGGGAACGCAGACGCCGGTTAAGAGAAGAAGAAGCCTTACGGCAGCAGCAGCTTGAACGGGAAAAAGCGCTCTGGGAAGCAGAGCAGGCCAATATGGAAGTTTCAATGTCTGTTGAAGAAATGAAGCGTCGGGAAATTTTGGAGAATGTGATAACTATTGCACGTGAACATCCTGAAGATGTTGCATTGTTGCTGCGGACATGGTTGTTGGAGGAATAGTATGGCAGTATCACCGGCAAAAGAAAAAGCCGCTGCAGGCGGTAAAAAACAAAAAGATGCAAAATCACTGAATGGACGGCAAAAAGCAGCAATTTTTTTAGTATCAGTTGGAGAAGAAATTTCATCCAAAATTATGGAGCAGCTCCGCGAGGACGAAATCGAAAAGCTCGTTTTTGAAATTGCGCGCACCGAAACCATTGAATCTGAACTAAAAGAAGCGGTACTGCAAGAGTTCCAAGACCTCATGAGCGCCCAAAATTTCATCACTACCGGCGGTATTGACTACGCACGGGGGCTTTTGGAAAAATCATTGGGCAGCCAAAAAGCTATCGAAGTTATCAACCGTCTTACCACCTCCTTACAGGTACGGCCCTTCGATTTTATCCGACGCACCGACCCAACGCATCTACTGAACTTTATTCAGCAGGAGCATCCGCAAACCATTGCGCTCATCCTCGCGTACTTGGAACCTCAAAAGGCTTCCGTTATTCTACAAAACCTGGAAGACAGTATCCAAAGCGATGTCGCGCGGCGTATTGCCACCATGGATAGAACCTCTCCCGATGTATTGCGCGAAGTAGAGCGGGTATTGGAAAAGAAGCTCTCCACGCTTTCAAGCGAAGACTATACCGCGGCAGGCGGCGTTGAAAGCATCGTTGAAATCTTGAACTTGGTGGATCGTTCCTCCGAAAAATCCATTATCGAAGCGCTTGAAGATCAAGATCCTGATTTGGCGGAAGAAATCAAGAAACGCATGTTTGTATTCGAAGACATCGTTATGCTTGACGACCGCTCTATCCAGAAAGTCTTGCGCGAAGTTAATAGCGAAGAATTAGCCAAAGCGCTTAAAATCGTCGATACCGAAGTGCAAGATAAAATATTCAGAAATATGTCTAAACGAGCGGCGGGCATGTTAAAAGAAGAAATGGAATACATGGGGCCGACCCGTTTAAAAGATGTAGAAGAGGCTCAACAAAAGATTGTTTCAATTATCCGTCATCTGGAAGACAACGGCGAAATTGTTATTGCCCGCTCTGATGAAGACGAAATGATTGTGTAGGTAAAGAAGGAGATGCTGAAAGTGGCAAAAAATATTTTCCGTACTTCTGAAGTACAAACGCTCAATGAAGAACTCATGCTGAGTTTAACTAAAACATTCGAGCCTGAAACAATCGTTGAAGAAGCAGCAATAGAGCCGGTAGAAGAAGGCCCTTCTATCGAAGAGCTAAAGCAAGAAATAGAACAATCCCGTATTGCATGGGAACAGGAGAAAGCACAGCTGCTTGCAGAAGCTCAGCAACAAGCGCATGACATCATTGAAAACGCAAAAAAAGCTGCATTTGACGAAGTAAAACGTCAAACGGATGAATCTCAACTGAATAGTCAAAAAGCGAAGGAACAAGCGCAGGTACTCGTAAGCGATGCGGAGAAAAAAGCGGCAGAGATTGTCAGTACTGCAGAGGAAAAAGAAGCAGCTACACAAAGGAAAGCGTATCAGGAAGGTTTTGACTCAGGGCACGAAGAAGGCTTTACCAAAGGCAAAGCGGAATCGGATCGCCTCATTGAACGCCTGCATAAAATGATAGAAACCACGATGAAAAGGCGGGAAGATATTTTAGTTGAAACCGAACAGCAAATTGTGGATCTTGTTTTATTGATGTCTCGGAAAGTAGTCAAGGTTATTTCAGAAAACCAGCGGAATGTGGTATCATCGAATATTATCCACGCATTACGCAAGGTAAAAGGACGCGGAGACGTGACTATCAGGGTAAACCTTGCCGATGTTGGTTTGACCACCGAACACACCAAAGACTTTATAGCTGCTGTAGAAAATATCCAAAACATCACGGTTGTAGAAGATCTATCGGTAGATGCAGGCGGCTGTATTGTAGAAACCGACTTCGGTGCGATAGATGCGCGCATAGCCTCGCAATTAAGTGAGCTTGAACAGCGTATTTTGGAAATTTCTCCCATTAGAACTCATAGCAAACCCACCACGCACACGGCAAATAAGGAGTAATATGACTACCTTGTTTAATAAATACCTCGATGCGGTAATTGATACAGAGCCTATCAAGCTACTGGGTACGGTAACCCGGGTGCAGGGGCTCTTGATTGAAAGCAAGGGGCCACCTGCCCGCGTTGGGGAATTATGCCGCATCATGCTGCCTCGCACTCGCCGCTCTATCATCGCTGAAGTGATTGCCCTGAACGGCTCAACCGTCCAGCTCATGACATATTCAAGCTTACAGGGTATAGAAATAGGCTGTCAAGTAATTGCAAGCGGTTCAGTGCTCTCGGTACCAGTCGGCGATATGCTGCTCGGCAGAGTGCTCAACGCTATCGGCATGGCTGCAGATGGAAAGCCTGACCCCTATTCATCGGTGCGGTATCCTGTTGTCGCTGACCCACCACCTCCTATGGAGCGCACCCCGATAAAGGAGCGCCTCGTAACCGGAATCAGAGCAATCGATTCCCTACTGGCAGTAGGGAGGGGACAGCGACTCGGTATTTTTGCCGGTTCAGGTATAGGTAAGTCTACGCTTATAGGCATGATCGCACGGAATACCAATGCCGATGTGAATGTCATCGCGTTAATCGGAGAGCGTGGCCGCGAAGTGCCCGATTTCCTTGAACAAGACCTGGGGCCTGAAGGACTTAAGCATTCAGTGGTCGTCAACGCTACCTCAGATACAAGCCCGCTCGCCCGCATACGCGGCGCATATACGGCAACCGCGATTGCAGAGTACTTCCGTGACCAAGGCAAGGATGTGATGCTCCTTTTTGATTCGGTTACTCGTTTTGCCAAAGCCCAGCGGGAAATCGGTCTTGCAATCGGTGAGCCGCCTGCAGCGCGCGGATATACGCCGAGCGTGTTTGAAACCCTGCCTAAGCTGCTTGAGCGAAGCGGCACTTCTGCAAAGGGGAGCATCACCGGCTTTTATACCGTGCTGGTAGACGGCGATGACGTTGATGAGCCTATTTCCGATGCAGTACGCGGTATACTAGATGGGCATATCGTATTAAACAGGGAATTAGCCCAGCATGGCCACTACCCCGCCATCGATGTACTCGGTAGCATATCCCGTTTATCAAACCGCGTTTCCGGTGAATATACCAAAAAAGCCAGCCAATACATGCGTAGGATGATGGCAGTATACGCAAAATCAGAAGACATGATTCAAGTAGGCGCCTATCAAAAAGGGACTAATCCTGCTATCGATGAAGCAATAGATCACCATGATCAAATCCAAGCTTTTTTGCAGCAGGAAGCCAATGATGCTGCTCCCATTGAAAAAACGCTCAAATCGCTGAGCACCATCACGCATATCACTATTCCCGCAGCAGAAAGTTTTCAGCCGGGACAGGGCGCTGTCCGTAAGTACACAGTACCATCAAAAACGGAAGGCCCCTCCCAACAGACGCAAGAGCCCCGTGCAACTGACCATGTCGTATGAAAAGATTTCATTTTAATTTACAAAAATTACTCAATCTTCGTACATTCAAAGAAAACGAAGCTGAGACACAGCTCGGTAAAATGATTGCAGCGAAGGATGCAATCGTTTTACGACTGAAAGCTTTAGCACAGCAAGAAGCACAAACCAAGCAGATATTCAATGAAAGCAAGAAACTGGTAAGCGATCTCATCACATACGAGCATTATCTTGCGCGCCTACACAAAAAAAAAGAGCAAGAACTGCACGCGCTCGCTGAGGCGGAACTCCACATTGAGCAAGCCCGCGAACACTACATTGCGGCGCATCGCGATCGGCTCATTATAAGCAAGCTCTATGAAAAAAAGGCACAGTATTGGAAAAAAGATATGGCCAAACAACAAGAAGAAATACTCGGTGATATAATAAACACCGTACGGCAATATTCCATACCATAGAACGTACACCAGAAAACCTCTCAAAGCTGAAGTTTTTCGAGGTTCACACAAAAAGGAGATGCACCCATGAATACAGATAAAAAGGGGCGAAAAGTAACGATTGTCGGCGCAGGTTCCGTAGGATCAACGTTTGCGTACGCCTTAGCACAAAGCGGACTGGCAGACGAAATTGCCATAACCGATATGAATCAGCATTTTGCAGAAGGTCAAGCACTTGATCTCGTGCAAGGACTGCCTTTTTTACCGCAAGTTGCTATTCATAGCGGGGACAAAACCGATTATGCAACAAGTGATATCGTAGTTATTACTGCTGGAGCCAAACAGCAGCCGGGAGAAACAAGAATTGACCTCCTCAAACGCAATATCACTATTATTAACGGTATTGCAAAAGACATCGCTGCCAGCGGCTGTACCGGAGTGATGCTCATCGTCAGTAACCCAGTAGATATCCTTACGCAGGCAGCCCTTACCGCCTCAGGGTGGGACAGAGGGCGCGTTATCGGATCCGGCACTGTACTGGACACGGCCCGTTTCCGGTACACGCTCAGCAGAGAATGCGGCGTAGACGCCCGGAATATTCATGGCTATATTTTAGGCGAACACGGCGACAGTGAATTTGCGGCATGGTCAATGACTACCATCGCAGGCAGACGTGTTGATGAATACTACAGTAGCCGCACCGACGATACAGATTTTCAGTTCAATAAAGACAAAATCGTTGAAGAAGTCCGCAACTCTGCCTATCACATCATCGACTATAAAGGCTCAACGTACTATGCTGTCGGCCTGGCGCTTACCAGAATTGCAGGTACCATTTTACGGAATGAGCGAAGTATTCTTTCCGTGTCGGTAACGCTGCAGGGAGAATTCGGTTTGCACGGTATCAGTTTAAGCGTACCCTGCATTGTCGGCCGCGCAGGTGCCGAAATCATCAACGGGATCCTTACTGAAGACGAACAAAAGGCATTAGAAGCAAGCGCCAAGCACCTACAAGAAGCATACGCAGGTTTAACCTAATCGACAGACTCACCTGAAAGCAGCCAGTATACCTCGACCCTCTCAGGCGAGGTATGTCGTGCTCAAAAAGTATTGCATACGACTTCAATCCCCTCCATTTCAACGTAAACAGCGTAGATGAGAAACGTCAGGTAATGGTTTCCCCTGCACAAATAGCTATGCACAACCTATCCAAAGCGTCTGGGCAACCGGTTAGATACAGCCAATGCGCTTGGCCCACCGCTGCTTGTTCTCAAAATAACCCCAGCGGTCAATTTCCTCATCAACACTTGTTATTACCCAAAACTTACTTTTTCTTCTGATTATTGCAGAAAATTTGGGATATGAAGAGAGATGGTATCCGGCGTACTAAGAGGCAAGCAATCTAAA
>JBQNBR010000016.1:0-28961 GCA_052169815.1 Treponema sp. | reverse complement strand
CATGGATAACCTCCTTACAAATATATATATCTTCTATTATACCCCCCCCCCCCCTATCTGTCAAGGAGCGAGAAACCAAAATGAGCGGGCAAAACCTCATGTCCGGCGGCTGCCATGGACGGCAATCATCAGCACGGGCACGGACGACCGTGGTTCCGTGCAAATGCGATGTTTTTTGCGCAGCAAAAAACTCGCGTGCAGATTTTGACATGGAGGTCAAAATCTGCACATAACAATAGATACCTCGCTCGTGTTCCGCTCTCAAGCTGAAGTCCACCTGCCCCCGCCTACACTCTTGCAATACCTGATAAAATAAACTAAAATAGCTTAATTTTTATCACTAGCAAATAGCGTACTCCACACATTGCACGCTAGTAATGCAGCGCTCTCTCTGAAAGCGGCAAGGACTTATAAGGAGAATTTCAAAAATATGGCAGACCCTCTCCATGCAATTGAGTTAGAAAAAGCGTATAATCCGAAAAGTTTTGAAGATACCATCTACACCTATTGGGAAGCACACCACTGTTTTAAGCCGGTAAAAAAAACTACCGGTGAAAAATACGTGGTGGTCATCCCTCCTCCGAATGTTACCGGCGTACTGCACATGGGGCACGGACTTAACAACGCGCTGCAGGATATCGCAGTCCGCTACCACCGCATGAAAGGAGATGAAACGCTCTGGATTCCCGGAACCGATCATGCAGGCATCGCAACGCAAAATATCGTTGAACGACAGCTTAAAAAAGAAGGAAAAACGCGCCATGACCTTGGCAGAGAAGCGTTTCTCGAACGCACGTGGGAGGTAAAAGACAAGCACCATGCCATTATCACCAATCAATTACGAAAAATAGGCGCGTCCGTTGATTGGAGCCGCGAACGCTTTACCATGGATTCAGGTCTTTCGCACGCTGTCCGAACTATTTTTGTGCGGCTTTACGAGAAAGGGCTCATTTATCGGGGTAACTATCTGGTGAACTGGTGTCCTTCATGCGGGACAGCGCTTGCGGATGACGAGGTAGAGCATGAAGAAACCAGCGGCTTTATGTACCACATATTGTACCCGCTGTGCAATGCAGACGGTACACCTTCCGCTACCGAATACATTGAAATCGCTACCACGCGCCCTGAAACCCTGCTTGGAGATACCGCCGTTGCGGTTCATCCTGATGACGAGCGCTATAAGCACGTCATCGGCAAACAATTAGCGCTGCCTTTAACCGGCCGCTGTATTCCCATTATCGCCGATCCGTACGTTGATCAAACCTTTGGAACGGGCGCGGTTAAAATCACCCCTGCACACGATCCCAATGACTGGGAAATCGGCAAGCGGCACAAGCTTGCAAGCATCTCTATCTTAAATCCTGACGGCACGTTGAACGCTGCCGCAGCTGAAAAATACCGCGGGCTTTCGGTAAAGCAAGCGCGCGAAGCGGTTATTGCAGATTTGGAAGCAGCAGGCTTATTTAAAGAAAAAAAAGCGCTCAAACACGCGGTAGGCCATTGCTACCGCTGCCATACGGTGGTTGAACCCTACCTTTCCGAACAGTGGTTTGTAAAAATGGGGCCGCTTGCAGAACAAGCGCTTGCCGCATGGGAAAAAGGGGATATTGTTTTTTATCCCAAAAAATGGGAGAACACCTATGCGCATTGGATGCGGACCATCAAGGATTGGTGTATTTCACGGCAGCTGTGGTGGGGACACCGCATTCCGGTGTGGTATTGCAAGGATTGTAAGCACATGGCTGTTTCGATCGAAGATATACACGCCTGCCCCGCCTGTAACAGTAAAAACGTACAGCAAGACAATGACGTTCTTGACACGTGGTTTTCAAGCTGGCTTTGGCCCTTTTCAACACTCGGATGGCCTGAGGCAACGGCGGATATGGCCTCTTTTTATCCTACCTCTGCGCTTGTAACCGCATACGACATCATTTTTTTCTGGGTTGCCCGTATGGTTATGGCAGGACTTGCCTTTACCGGCTCCGTGCCCTTCCGGGATATCTATATTCACGGCCTTGTACGGGATAAGCAGGGGCGAAAAATGTCCAAATCCTTGGGAAACGGCATAGATCCGCTTACCGTTGTGGACACCTACGGAGCCGATGCGCTCAAGTTTACGCTTGCGTTCATGTGTGCGCAAGGGCAGGATGTGCTTATCGACACTGAATCCTTTAAACTGGGGTCTCGTTTTGCCAACAAAATTTGGAATGCTTCACGCTATATTTTAGGCAACCTTGAAGGAAGGCAGATTATTGCCGTTACGCACGCTGAACTTACCGAACTTGACCGCTGGATATATCACGCACTCAATGAAACAGCGAAAACCGTCCGATCTTCTTTAGAGGCCTACCGTTTTAACGAGGCTGCGCAGGCGCTCTATGAGTTTTTTTGGAATAATTTTTGCGATTGGTACGTTGAAGGCACAAAATTGTCGTATAAAAACGGCGATACCCATGAAAAAGATAGAATAACGTCCGTGCTGCTTGCAGTCCTCGAAGAATCGCTACGGCTGCTCCACCCTTATTTACCGTTTGTAACCGAAGAAATCTACCAAAAATTGCCGCTTTACTGTGCCGAAGGAGCGCACCAGCGTGCGGATATGTTAATAACGGCGGACTACCCCCGCTCTGATGAAAAGCGTGTGGATACACAGGCGGCCGAACGCTTTGCGTCGCTGCAAGAAATCGTGCGCGCGGTTAGAGCGCTCCGGATTGAGTGCGGTATTGATCCGCAGCTGAAAATCACGCTTGCGCTCTACACGGAGCCGGACACGCCCGCTGCAGCGGCCATCGAAAAAGAACCGTTAATCAAGCTATTGGCAGGTATTGCCGCTATTTCCTTCATTACTACGCCGAAAGATAAACCCCGTAATAGCATTGGAACGGTCGGCTCAGGCTTTGAGGCATTTATCGAAACTGGCTCAGGGGTGGATCGTGCACAGCTTACCAAGCGGTTCAGCAAAGAACTGGAAAAAGAGAAAGCGCAAGCCGAGCGGTTATCAGCTAAACTGCACAATCCCAATTTTACCGATCATGCACCGGCTGACGTCGTAGAAGGCGAAAAAGTAAAGCTGCAAGAAACAGAGCGCCGGGTCAACAAAATTACGCTGTATTTGCAAGACTTAACATAGGAGCAGCTTTATGGATACGCATGGAATACAAGTACTGAACAGCATTTATCTTAGCCCCTACATTCAGCTTGCTACGTGTCTGCGTGGAAAGGCGCGCCATGCCGGCGGCAATATGTTTCGTCACCAAATTGAAACGATGGGCACCTTAATCGACTATGGGTATAACGATAGTGTCCTATTAAAAGCTTCCATTATACATGATGTATTAGAGGATGCGCCTGACTTTAACATCAATGAACTTTTATCGATAGATTCGGAGTCCGCCGAAGTATATGAGCTTGTATTGGAAGTAACACGGAGAAATAATCAGCTAAAAGCCGACTATCTAAAGCATATCATCAAGCACGGCTCTTTAAAAGCCAAAATCTTAAAATGTGCCGATAGAATTAGCAATATGATCAGCTTAGGCTTTGTCAACAATCCTGAGTTTATTGAACGGTACTGCGATGAAACTGAAATGTATGTGTTTCCTATTGCGCTCGAAGTAAACTACAATATGTACGATGAGCTTTTACAGCTTGTGCTATCGCGCCGTCAATACCTTACCGATTTTGAATTTTTACACCACCACAGAAAGATGCAGCTTTGCAAATAGCCGATAGCGCCGGACAAAGTCAGCACTCTTTCTCGGGGCATGGTTGAAAGCACTCGTACACAATGGAAGATAAAAGGAGCCTTTTATGAGAATAGGAATCGTTGCTGCTGAACACCAGGAAATAGAGCGTATTCAAAGACAGCTGCACGGCAAAAAAGTAAAAAAAGCAGGGATGCTCTTTTATGAAGCAGTGTATGGCACGCATACCGTTATCAGCGCGTGCTGCGGTATCGGAAAGGTACATGCAGCCGTTTGCACCCAGATACTCATTTCGGAATATAAGATAGAGCGGCTTATCAACACAGGGACTGCAGGCAGTTTGCGTGATACCCTTGGCGTATTCGATATGGTAGTGTCTACCGATGCGGTTCAGCACGATGTGGATGCCTGTGTATTCGGGTACCGGAAAGGGCAGGTGCCAGGTACTGCATCGCCGTTTTGGGAAGCTGATGCCGCGTTGCGCTCCTGTGCGCTGAAAGCCTTCGATGTCATGAAAAATGAGGCTCACGCAGATTTTCAGGATACACATACAATGGTTGCAGGGAGAATCGCCTCAGGTGATAGCTTTATCTCTAAGCCTATCCATAGGCAGTCCCTTATAGAACACTTTCATGCTGATTGCGTTGAAATGGAAGGAGCTGCTCTTGCGCAGGTATGCAGCCTCAACGGTATCCCCTTTGTCATATTAAGGTGCATTTCCGATAATGCCGGTGAGCCGGCAGTGCTTTCGTATCAGCAGTTTTCAGAGAAAGCTGCAAAAATTTCAGCATTACTTGTGTTGAAGATGCTGGAATTATTGTAATGGATATGGCTGAAACAACACCTACCGATGCGCTCCGTGCAGAGCGCATTAAAACGCTTGAAACACTCATCACAAAACATCAGGATTTGTACTATAACGCAAATCCTGCAATTTCCGATGCGGCATTCGATGCGCTCTGGGATGAGCTGCGGGCTCTTGATCCTCAAAACCGATTGTTTTCTACTATTCCGCGTGAAAGTACCGAAGGCTTTGCCAAAGCCGAGCATATTATCCCTATGGGCAGTCAGGAAAAAGCGGCGGATCCTGACAGTTTTGAAAAATGGGCGGCAAAAATGCCGTTCACTGACTTTTTAGTCCAGTACAAACTGGATGGAGCAAGCCTTGAGCTGCAATATGAAAAGGGACGCTTTACTAAAGCGCTTACTCGAGGTGACGGAAAAATCGGGGATGATATTACCGCAAATGTAGTGAGAATGCAAGGCTTCGTACCTGAATTAGTAGGGAGATATGGGCCAAACGGCAGCGCAGCTTTTTCAGGCGGTATTCGTGGTGAAGTTTTGATGAGCAAAGCAGTGCATCAAACCGTGTATCGCGACAAGGCAAATTGCCGTAATGCAGCCAACGGCATTATGAAGCGCAAGGACGGCGCTGGCTGCGAACATCTCACTATTATTTGTTATGATGCCGCGGCAGGAACAGCGGGTAAGCCCTTTACAGGAGAAGCTCCTTTTACCACAGAAACGGAGAAAATCCAGTGGCTAAAGACGCAAGGGTTTTCCGTCGTGCCCGTAACCTGTTGCACAGGCGTACAAGCAGTGATCGATTACCGCGCTCATATCATGGATATACGCGAGAGCATCCCCTATGATATCGATGGCCTCGTTATTAAAAGCAATGGCATTGATAGCGTAGATATGAGCCGCCCCCGACCGGAAAAGCAAATTGCGTTTAAATTCAGTTTGGAAGAAGCCATCACCGTACTGCGTAGCGTTGAATGGAGCGAATCAGGGGTTACCTATACGCCCATTGCGGTTACCGATCCAGTGCATCTTGCCGGTACTACGGTAAAACGGGCTAACCTTTGTAATCCCAATACGATCGCTGCGCTGCACTTACGGATAGGCAGTAAAGTGCTGATCACTAAACGGGGAGAAATCATCCCAAAGATAGAAGCCTTAATAGAAAACCCTCCTGCAAGCATTTCCATAGAGCAGCCGCTGTATTGCACCAGTTGTCATACGCCATTACGCGATGAAGGAACCCGCTTGTTTTGCCCGAATACTGCGTGTCCGAAACGAATACATCATCGCATTGAAAAATGGGTTACGTGCCTCGACATACAAGATTTGGGCGTTCAGCTGATTAAACAGCTGTTTGATGCACAGCGGGTACAATCCATTACCGATTTATATACCCTTACAGTGGAGGAACTGGCACAACTTGACCGAATGGGAACCAAATCAGCTGAAAAAGTATACCGTTCTATACATAACCACTCTGAGATTCCTTTGGAAGTATTTGTTGCAGGTTTTGACATCGACGGCATCGGTAAAACTATGGTAGAAAAATTGATCGAAGCCGGCTTGGATACGCTTGATAAACTGCTTGCAGCATCGGAAGAAGACGTTGCACAAGTGTATCAGTTCGGGGCTGTGCTTGCACATAGCCTGAAAGCAGGGTTGCAAGAAGTACAAGCTGAAATGCACGAGCTTATTCAATCAGGTACGATCCGTATTAAGCCAATACAAAAAAAAGTGGAAACGCTACCGCTTACGGGAAAAAGTTTTTGTTTTACGGGGGAGCTCCATACCTTAAAACGAAAAACAGCGCAGCAGCTAGTACTGGAAAAAGGCGGACAGATAAAAACTTCGATAACCAAAGACCTCAGCTATTTAGTTACCAACACACCCGATTCAGGGTCTACAAAAAATCAAAAAGCACATGAATGGGGTATCCCCATACTAACAGAGAAAGCATTTTTGGATATGTTAGAGGGCAGCTTTGAAAATTCACGGTAGATTTTGAATGGTTTTCTAAAAAAATGCTAGCCGTAGTTGACTATTTTGGCGGTTTTTCACTATACTTATACCATAATATGGAGGAGGTCTTCAATGTTATTAAAAAGAATTACCCGCTATAGCGCAGCTGCGCTTGCGGTGTGTGCTGTTCTTTTGAACGGTTGTACATCTACACCGAACAAAATGAGCGCAACGGACACAATGGATCTTGAGTCCGGCAAGGAATTAGGACAGTGGAAAGGTTCATGGCAGTCATTCAGTATGGTAACGGCTGCGTCTGAATTGGATGCAGCGTATAAAAACGCTGCAAAAGATCTTGCGTATTATACGGAAGCTGGTTTAAAAGCAGCCGTAGCAAGTATGTATGCAAGTCCTATCGTTAAAGCAAAGTTTGACGGTTCAAATACCGTGCTCTTTACGGTAGCGGATGCGGATGGGCATGAAAAAGAAATTGCATGTGAATACCGCTATTTGGGAACCAAACCTATGGAAGGTTATGCCGACCATTCTTGGTATACGTTTGAAGCGGTTAAGCCGGTACGCGGCCTCTCACAAGCTCAGTACTTTATTGCAGTTCCGCCACATCAGCATGGCGAAAAAGGTTTACTGCACTGGCATGGCCGCTTCGGCGCAAGAGGTGTTGATTCACTGGTAAGTGGTGATCCAATGTGGTGGCCTACTTATGTTGATGCTGCTATGTCAAGAAAAGATTTGGTCGCTCAATTCGAAAAAACCATTGCAGCAGTTGTCGGCATGCTTCCTGCTGAACCGTTTGTAACATACAAAGGCAAATGGTTGAATACTTCTCTTATGTATGACGATATGCGCCCTGCTATTCAAAATGCATATGATATGCTCATTAAGGAATTTGCAGGCCAAAATAAAGGGGGAGATTTCACAAAGGCTGAAATTATTGCATTGGCAAAAAAAGCATACGGCGATGCCGAAGATTTTACTCATTTGGAATTTGTAGCGAGCGAAGGCAAAAATGAACTTATCGTATGGAAAGACACGATGGAAGTTTCTCGTGTAGCCTATAAGCGGGATGCTCCTAATGAAGCGCGTCCTACCTTGAAGGCATTTAGCGCGGTAGATACAAAAGCGGCAAAGAAATTTGCTTACTTTTCCGCTACTACACCCGGTGGTCAACCAACTCATACCCATTTATGGTACGGTGCAAGCCCTGCCGATGCTGGTATGTTAAAGGTTAAGCCGACTTGTATTCCTGCAGACTCCTCAGAAGCTGATATTGCCCTGCGAGTCACCAATACGTGCCGTAAATTATTGAAGGAAGTGGCTTCAAAATGAAAAAGCAGCTTTTTTTTATTAGCGCTCTATTAGTAATCACCGCTGCTGTATTGTACGCACATGCCCCTATACTTTTATGCTGGGACAATGGCGACGGCACAGTAACGTGTGAAGGGGGCTTCTCTGACGGCTCGTCCGCAACAGGTACGGAAATGCGAGTTGAAGATGAAAGCGGCAAAGTACTATTAAAAGGCAAAATAGACAAAAATAATGAATTTACCTTTAAAAAACCAGAAGGAAAATTTGTTGTTATTTTTGATGGAGGCCCAGGCCATACGGTGAAAGTACCTTCATCAAAGATTAAATAGTACGATGCAATCATACCCATGATTGAGAAGGCTGTTTAAAGCTAGTCGACGAACTGCTTTAAACAGCCTTTTTTATGTAAAAGAATATTTTACTGACAGAGCCGCCAATAGTGAAAAATATTTTCACTTAATTTTAAAAAAATACTTGACAAAATAAAATGTTATTGATATTATAATGTTAGTTTAATAAATGATACGGGCAATAGCGCAGGTGGTTAGCGTACAAGTCTGGGGGACTTGGGGTCGCCGGTTCAAATCCGGCTTGCCCGAATTATTTTACTTCTTTTAAAGTGCAATTATCATTGCACCTGTTTTTTTATCCTGTTCGGTGCTTATTAGCTTTTCTTTAGATACAAAAACCATACTTCCCGATACAGCCTTATTTAAAGGAGAATCTTGGTACGCCGGACTTGTCAACAACACAAAGCCTTTCTCTGAACAAGCATACCGTCCGAGCCTGTGATCTCCGAGCAGAATAATGTCGGAGCATATCCTTACCGCAATGTTGGTAGGAGTATTGGCCTTTGCTTTGTGTGAACAATATAAAAAACTTAAACTTGCCCGCTCTTTTCCCAAATGAGCTGCCTCAGATAAACGGAGCAAGGCTTGAGGTGAATCGGCAGTATCAAAGACAAAATGACACCATTTGCCGTGTGCAATAGGAACCTCCGCAGTATCCAAATCCTTTGGATACTGTTTACCGGGAAGCGGGCAGTTTGATTCATGCGGACAAGGAGCTTCAATTGAAAAGCCCTTTTTCAGTAGCTGTGTGCGTATAAGACTCAGGAAACTCCCTGCAAGCGGAATACCCGGCTCAATGAGAAGCACTGCTCCATGCGGATGCACGTACTGTGTTATGGCCGCACATGCTTTAGCTGCTTGTTCATCAAGGGAAAGTGGACTGTTCCAAAAAATTTCATTGAACATATTCGCTTCGGTAAACAAGGTAACTTTTTCGTTTAATGGAATACCGAAGGTGCCGTGTACTTTTTTAATATGCCATGTAGTTCCCATGCTATGCCGGGCACGCTCAGTATGAGCACAGAGAGTCAAAAAAAGTTCTTCCCCAAAAGCCAGCGCCTTTTGTGAAATATCCACACAGTACCAGGTGATATGCTTCTTTCGTAGATCCGGTTTTGCAATCCATAATGCACAGATAAATGTCAGTGGCCCAGAGCCAAAATCAGCAGCAACCGCATGGTCTTCAAGTGGGAACTGCATGTGCTGCACTAATTTGGTAATCCGGACGAGGTTCCACCAAAGATAGTAGTGCACATAGGCGGAACGCTTTACCGGATCATTTAAATACTGTATAGACCGCTTCCCGCGTTCATCAGTCAGTTCATGGAATAACACTTGAATATACTGTGGAAGCAGTGCCTTTTTTTTGGAATCAAGCGGCAGGATCCGCTCTAAAAGAGCCGGAAACGCTTCCAAAATGCGCTTCGCTTGCGGAGCAAGCCCTTCAAATACCGGAGTGCCGAATACGAGAGGTTCTTGCATTCGGTCGTTACTGCGCAGTTTGCGATCCTGCTTTTGGGCTTTGCCGCGCCGTGTAATAGGCACATCAGTTTTTCGCTTGTTTTGTATAGTTTTTTTTACAAACTTAGTATAAAATGGAGGGTTAGACAGCATCATACGTTATCCTTTTGAGCGCTCTTCCCATTTTACCCTACTCCCCTTCACTTTCATAAGGATGGGTATAGAGGTAAAGCCGAGATCGTTCCGTATGTTATTCTGAAGGTACCGAAGATAGGATTCCGAGACCAGATCCGGCTTATTTGCAAAGACCAGAAATTCTACCGGACGGATAGAAGTTTGCAGCATATACTTCAACGTAAAAGCATTTCGTTGCCCATGAGGCGGAGGCACCGCTTCTACCCAGTCTTTGAGCGCTGCATTTAAGGCCGAAGTTTCTATCCGTGTTGTCAGTTGAGTAAACACACGCAAAGCGGTATTCAGTAGTTCCGCTATGCCCGACCCTTTCTGTGCAGAAATAGCGACAATAGGTGCATATTCCATTTTTCCAAACATAATGTTAATATGCCGCACAACGTCACTAAACTTTTTCTCCCCCTTTACCAAATCCCATTTATTGAGTACAAAAATAACACCCAGCCCCCGTTTAGTAGCTTGCACTACTATTTTTTTATCCTGATCTGTTAACCCCTCTTCCGCATCAATGAGATGAAATACAATATCAGCCGTATCCAGTGTTTTCATAGCCCGTACTACTGAGTAATATTCAATATTCTCCGTTACTTTTGCTTTTCGCCGAATACCTGCCGTATCCTGTATGCTAAAAAGCTGATCCTTGTACACAAAAGAACCTTCAACCACATCACGGGTAGTACCCGCAACAGCTGAAATAATTGATGCGTCCGATTGAGTAAGGTAATTTGCCAATGTGGATTTGCCGGTATTCGGCTTACCGATAATAGCAACCCGGATGGCATTGGTTTGAGATGCCTCATGTACACATGAAAAGTCAAAACCTTTGATCATTTCTTGCGCAAGCAAACTGATATTATCACCATGTTCAGCACTAATACATACAATGGACTTAAAACCGAATTGAAGATAATTGTAGGCTTCCGCTTCTTTTCGGCCGCCTTCAGTTTTATTCACTGCAGTAATGAGCTTATCCCAAAAGGGGCGTAAAAAATGAATAAATTCTTCATCTTCACCGGTGGGAGGCGCTGCTTCAAGCATAAGTACAATTTTATCGGCACGGTGTAAGGCTGCAAGCGTTTTTTCAACCACAAGCTCATCAAGCATATCTTCCGAATCTTTGCCGCTTCTCGTCAGTTTGAAGCCTCCGGTATCCATAAGACGCACGGGCTTACCAGCAACAATCGCTTGCGCTTCAATGGGATCCCGTGTAACACCCGGTGTAGGATCGGTAATTGCTCGTCTTTTGTGTAAAAATCGATTAAACAATGTGGATTTTCCCACATTAGGCCGCCCTACAATCACAATCAAAGGAGTATTCTCATAGTGCTTTCGGTAATCATAGATACCGTCGGACGGCGACGTACCTTCGGTACATTGGGCAGCGGATTCGAGTAAATCATCTAAGTGAAGCTCATCAATCATTGGGGAAAACCTCCTGCACTGCCTTTCGTACATGAGCTGCCGATGGTAAGGTGCGGATGGTGGCATACAAGGCTTTTGCTTCTGTCATTGAAAGAGATTCAATACGTTTTTTTACGGTAGGCAAACGCTGCGCGCTCATGCTAAAATGCCGTAAGCCCATACCAAGCAACAGCGGAATAGCCTCCTCTTGCGAAGCCATTTCTCCGCACATCGACACAAAACCCATCGCTTGATTGGGTAAAAGGCTCCCTGCGGCAATAACCTGTGCGATAAGACGCAGCACTGCCGGTTGAAAATAGTCCGCTAAAGCGGCAACGCTGCTATTTTGCCGATCGGCAGCCATGGTATACTGCACCAAATCGTTCGTACCTATTGAAAAAAAATCCACGTGCGGCGCATATATATCGGCAGCAATAGCCGCTGAGGGCACTTCAATCATAATACCGAGCGGTACATCCTTTTTATACGGCAGCTTTTGCTGTTCGCACTCCTGCATTGCCTCTTGTAGTACTGTTTTGGCTGCATAAATTTCTTCTATAGAAGAAATCATCGGAAGCATAATGTACGCATTCCCATAGCATGCTGCACGGATAATAGCGCGTAATTGAGTTTTAAATAGTTCAGGACGGTCTAAGCAATACCGTATACCTCGCCAACCAAGCAGCGCATTTTTTTCCCCTCGCGCGGCCTGTTCCGCCAACATCTTATCGGATCCGGCATCGAAGGTACGAATCACCACCGGCTTGTCTTGCATGGCTTCAAGAACTTTACGATATTCGGTATACTGCATTTGCTCATCGGGTAGCTCAGTACCCAAAAACAAAAACTCAGAGCGGTATAAGCCTATGCCGGCGCAGTGCTGTACCAAAGGGTTCATCACTTCGTCTGAAAACGCGATATTTGCCGTAAGATATACCGGCTCATTATCTTTGGTGTACACCAGCGTATATGCTTGATTTTCAACACTCAACTCTTCTCTGTGCCCCATAGCCTGTTCAGCTTGTGCAATAAGTGCCGCATCAGGCTCCAAAATAAGCTCACCTTGTGTACAATCCAACACGGCAGACATACCATTTCTCACTTCTGCCATCAACGATGGGACTCCGGTAAGCAGGGGTATATTCCATGCACGCATCATAATAGCAATATGACAGGTTACCCCGCCCTCCTCCATCACCACACCAACAGGCTGTAGCTTTTTTAGTTCCAGTGCTTCTGATGGCTTTATCTCACGAGCAGCAATAAGCGTATGGGCAGGTACACGTGAAAAGCGAGAAGTGTGTTTTTCTTGTTTTTGTAATAAATAAGAAAAAACCGGTTCAAAAGCATCCCGCATATCAACAGCACGAGCTTTAAACACGGGATCATCAACTGAACTCATCAAATCAATCGTCTCATCTATTTTTTGCTGTAACACCTTTTCAACATTGTATAAGGAATGCTCCAATGCAGTGTATACTGATTGTATAAAAACTTCATCATGGAGCATCATACTATGAGCTTCTAAAATAGCTTTTTCAGGCGCAGCAGTTTCGTTTACCGCCAAGCGGGTAAGGAGCTCCGCAGTTTGTAGTTGGGCTACTTGCAACGCCGCACAAAAGCGTTCTTTTTCGTGGTGTATATCAGACGGAGCAATAGCATATGCCGGAATAACAACGGCTGCTTCATCGGGAATGCAGGCAATACTTCCTGCAACATACCCTTGGACAGCCGTTAAGCCAGTGAGTTTTTTCATACGGCACAGTATAAGCGAAAAAGGCCCTTTTGCATATAGGAACGCAATCGATTAACAGGATAAACCAGTGCGAATTTAAATCAACATACCCCGACGCTAGAAGCATCGGGGTATTAAACCCTCCGCACGAATAAAATTCGCACTAAATACATGTATCTCGTTGCACTACCAAGCCATTTGCGTGATAATCCCTATTTTACCTAATTGTGTAGGCAGCCGCAGCGGATGCACATACTCTATACCTAGTTTGGCACGTCCGTTGAGCTCTATTGCAGCATTGACATAGGCAGTATCTAAGTATTGCATAGCTCCATCAAGCTGAAAGTCTTTGGTAATAATACCGGTATAGCCTGAGTGAATAGCGAACCGATTGAAAAAGAGCAGTGGAAAAAACGAACTGCTGCGCTGTATTTCGTAGCTGAACAGGGTAATATCGCCTATCGCTGAAACTGCGCCGTACAGACGTAACTCAGCCTGCGGCACGCTGGATTTACCTAAACCGTTTATTTCGTACACATCAAACGCCGGTAAGTATCGTATCGCATTGATGGAAAATCCGGAGAATGGATGCATAAAGTACCCTAAAGAAGGCTCATATTTGGCATTAAAGCCAATATAACTGCCGATAGTGCAGCTGACTGGAATAAACGGTACGTGCCACTTCGCTCGTGCCTGTATTATCGCGGCATGGTCTTCGGTTTCAACACAATAGGCATGCGTACCCGCCAGAGCAGTGCTGAAGCCTTGCGTATCTTTTGCATAAAAAGGCGTTTTTGCTATGGAAGAACTATACGTATTATTGTATCCTGCTATACTTTGGTGAGATAATACGGTAAAGCGGTACGGTGCAGTATAGTACGTTGCAGCCTTATCAGTTAGCTCGCTGAGCCAATAGACATTCCCGCTGTAGCCTACGGAAAAGGCTTCCCAGGCATAGTTAAGCGGCACCGTATACGCTATGCCTGCCCCAAAGCCTGTTCTCCGATATTTAAACACCGGTGTATCTATAACATCCGCAGCAGAAACATGCAGTGAAATAGGATTGAGTGAAACAGTCGCTGCAACACTACCTTGCAGAAAAAACGGTTTTCCAAAAACTTGCAGCGATGGCTCTATTTTCACGGTTTCAGTGGGATCAAGCATGAACAAGTTCATCCCAATGCCATAATGGCCTATATCGTAGAGATTTCGAGGTATCGTTGCTGTAGGCGATATGTTTGCTTTCCATAGCCATGCGAATGGCTGATATGAAAAAGGCTTCATGCTCTGTAAAAGAGCGGTATTCGGTTTGGGACTTGCAGCGTTTAGATTATCCTCAGTAACCGGCTGTACAGTAGCAGCGGTTAATGCTGATTCATTGAGCGTATAGAGGCAATGGTAGGTACTATGATGACCAGCATACACGACACGGTGTGCAAGCTCTCCCCCGTTGTCTCGGTGTTGTTCCGGTATAACCGCAGGAAAAAAGACGCCACCTGAAACATCAGTGTCCTGGAGCTTCATAGTACCGCTTGCAGGATAATACAAGCCAAGCCGGTAAAGCATGTCCGTTTCCGCCCACGAGAAACTCAACACATATTCGTCGCCGCTTTTTACAGCTTGCAGATACCGTATAGCAGCAGGTACCTGCTCATGAGGTAGCGCTGTTACACTTCCTGTTGAAGAATCAATAAAAAGAATAGTCCGTTTAATACCATTTGCCGCAATACAGGCAACCTTTCTGTCTCCAATAGGACAGATGCTATATAAGGCGGCGAAAGGCTCTCCAGGTCCTGCAGTATAAAGTGTTTTCTTGATCTTTTGGCTTTCCCTATCAATGACATCGACAGAAAACCGTTGGTTTTTTATCGTAATAGCACAGAGGGTATCATGATCAAGAAAACAAGCGGCAAGCGTTGAAAAAAACGGCTTATCAGTAAACTGCTTAGTTTTCATATTGAATATGCGTGAGCGCTTTAAGGCTCTATTAGAACCGCCTATCAAACCAACGGTATCACTCGTCTGCATAGAATCAGAGGCAATCAGCTCCGTGCCATCTTCCGAAAATGAAAGCCTACTTAATGAAGTATCAGCGGAAAATAATTGTACCGGTGCATCCCCCGTAAAACGAGAAAAATAAACACCTTTCCGATCAAAATCGTAGTATGCAAAACCATCAGGCGCTGCTGCAAGGGCAGTATACCCTGATTTTTCAGCGTTAGAAAAAAAGGAAACAGGTTCTTCCAGCTTTCCAGGTAGCGGAATGGTATTAATACATTGATTCCACACCGATTGTATATCTTTTTTAAAGATAGATTTAAATTTATGAGGAGGTAGCACTCTCCATGAATCCTGCCATAACTCGGCATAGGTATCCATGCCATATGTTTTTTGTAAATAATCAGCAAAGTACCCGCCGTAAATGTACGGCCATAACCCTCCCGGATAGGTATCGCGGGCACCTGCAGCTTCCTGCCACAAGGGAGTAGTGCCGTCTATTTTATTTTGAATAAGGTAATGCTTGACAAGAGGATCGTTTACCCTTCCTGCTCCGCCAAGGCTTTCAAAAGAAACGGCTACTCCTTCTGTAAAGGATAACGGCTGTACAAAGTGCAAGAACTTAAAAAAACCATCAAGTGAAATAGCATGAGTAAGTTCATGATAAAACACATCCAATAAAGTATTCGGAAAATTGCCTAATATACCATCGTCAACTGCTGTGTCGTATAACACAATGCGCGCATACGGCATCGAAATAAAATAGCCGTTTAATTCTTGGGTATTCGGTACCAGATACACCGGAATATGGTGTCGCATATCTTTATGTAACCGTGCACAAATCTCATCTGCATAGCCATCTGCATATTCTGCAAGAAGTGCCGCGGTCTCAGCAGATTGCTCTGCATAAATAATATCAAAATACTTTGTACGAACTACTTGCAGCGCTTCCCCATACAATGGCATACCAATCAATACCAGACATAACATGCAATACTGCAACACAACTTTCTTTATTTTGTACATTAAAAACCCTCCCTGCACAATAGTTATAGTGTACTGACTTATCGGATAATAGGCAATATACTGCGTGAACATATCAGCTATTTTTTTACCTGTGCGACATTGCAGCAATTACGACAAGCGGAATATCAGTTCAACTTCCGAATCACTATCCTTATAGTGCCAAAAGAGGAGATCGGAGGTTTTGGTAACGCGTATCGGGCTTAAACGGTAAAGCGTCTGTAAAAACGAATTCGGATTGCGTGGGTGCTGATACAGCTGAACGGCAATATCGTACCAGCCGTCCTCATGTATTTTACCAAAGATATACACTGTTTCTTCTAATAATATGCCATTTGCAACAAACTTACGGTCTGCACCGTATAAAAAATCGCCGCTGTCTATTATAGAAGAGCAAAAAGTATATACGAATTCATCTTTAAGTTCTTTGTTGTTAATCCGTAACCTGATGAGCTTAGCGGCAGCTTTTTTTTCATTTGCAGGCTGTGCGGTGCTTTGCAGCCTCTCAGAAAGGCTATCGTCAGATGCGGCAGGTACGCTATTGTTCTTTTCCTGTAGTTTTTCTACTTCTGTCAGTATTTTCGTCAACAGTGTTTCAGCAGAATAAGCCGATGCGGTTTTTGGTTCGCGCAGTAAATCGTTGAAAAAAGCAACATTACCGGTACTGTGCGCGAGCGATGACAGGGCTCTCGCTGTTAGTCCATCAATATCCTGCGTTGTTTTTTGCTGCACTTGACCAGTACGGGCCGTCTGTGGTGAGGCAGCGGCCTGTCCTTTAGGTTCTGGCAGTGGCTGTATTACTGGCGGTGTGATAACAGGACGCTTTATACCCTGTTGAGGCAGCGTAACCGGTGGAATATCCGGCACTGAAGGCATAGGAATGTGGGTATTGCTTTCTTCTTGTGCACAGAGAAAAGCGCCTGACTGTGTGAACACGCAAACACTGAATAAACAAGCTGCAATGGGGATATGCGCAAGAGTATCTTTTATTTTTTCTAACCGTTCTTGGAGACAACCAATAGTTCTTTCCAGCCGGTGCTGTTCTTTTTCTAACTTTTGACGCGGACTTTCCTCAGGATTCTTTACGGTAACGTTATTGCGGACATACGCCGGACTATGCTTGGTGAGAAAAAGGTCTTCGGCGGCTTTTCTTTTATCAGCATTCGCAATATTTGCAACCACTTTCATCGCTTCATAACCTAAATCCGGCTTTACATCAAAAACGTGCATTTTTTCTATGGTGGTAGCTGATGCACGCGGCAAACACAGTACCCGATCAATATAGTCTTCATAGCGAACTCCAGCCGTTTTGCACAGCGTCCGTGCTTTTCCCAACAGCCTTCCGAGTTCTTTCATCAACCTTCCATCTTCAGTCATAATGGTTGTCCGAATAGTTTCGGTTAACTCTAGCAATTCAGGTGATTCTTCTAAGGTAATTTTGTAAAGCCCTTTCTCCTCAGCTTTTTGTAAAAGCATATGAAAAAAACTCCAAAACCGCTGTGTATGCACCCGAGACGAATGGATACCGCCGTCCTGCTCACAGAGTAGATGATGCGTGTACTCATGAATAGCGGTATACAAAAGCTCATTATCACCAGTAAAATTTTTGTTATGAAGAAGAATCTCATGGGTATCCGGTTTATACAAGCCATTGACTTTTTTGCTTGTTTTTCCGCTAAAGACAACGGAGAACTCAAGCTGAGATTCTTCAATTGCCAACAGTATCTGCTTTACCTTATCTTGATTCATTACCCGTCCTTATAGCTATTGAAGCAAGAGGGCTTTACCGCCGCGATGTGGGGTCTTTCAATAGCACATCATGGGCACCACCTTCTGCAAGGCTTGCCGCAGATACAAGAGTAATATGGGCATTCTGCTGTAATTCAGGAATAGTGAGTACCCCGCAGTTACACATCGTTGACCTCACTTTATACAACGTCGCTTTTACTCCATCATGTAAAGAACCCGCATAGGGAACATACGAATCTACACCTTCTTCAAAGGGTAATTTACGCTCACCTCCCGTATCATACCGCTGCCAATTCCGTGCACGGGACGAGCCTTCTCCCCAATACTCTTTCATGTAGCTACCGTTAATCAGTATTTTATTGGTCGGGCTTTCATCAAAGCGAGCAAAATAGCGGCCCAGCATACAAAAATCACTTCCCATTGCTAAAGCCATCGTAATATGATGATCATACACAATACCACCGTCCGAACAAATGGGAATGTAGATGCCGGTTTGCTTAAAGTATTCATCGCGCACCTTAGCCACCGCTATCACCGCAGTAGCTTGCCCGCGCCCGATACCTTTGGTTTCACGAGTGATGCAAATGGAGCCCCCGCCTATACCAACCTTAATAAAATCTGCACCTGCCTCTGCCAAAAACAAAAAACCGTCAGGATCAACAACATTACCGGCACCAATGGGAACAGCATCTCCATACTGTTTTTTTACAAATTGAATAGTGCGCTTTTGCCATTCAGAAAACCCATCCGAAGAATCAATACATAACACATCGACACCAGCTTGCACCAACGCCGGTACCCGCTGCTCATAATCCTTAGTATTAATGCCGGCACCTACTAAATAGCGCTTTTTTTCATCGAGCAATTCATAGGGGTGCTCTTTTCTGCTTTCGTAGTCTTTTCTAAACACAAATGCACAGAGTTTACCTTCGCGGTCAACAATGGGCAGCGTATTCAGCTTGTACTCCCAAATAAGATCGTTTGCTTCTTTTAAGGTTACCCCCTCATATGCAAAATGTATTTTTTCTATAGGGGTCATAAAAGCATGAATGGGAAGCTCCCGCGGCATCCTACTCGGCCGATAATCGCGCCCTGTGATCACGCCAAGTAATTTTCCGTGAGCAGATCCGTCGTCAGTTACTGCAACGGTAGTGTGTCCTGTTTTTTCTTTTAAAAGGAGCACATCTGCAAGCGTATTACTTGGCATAAGGTTGGAATCGCTTTCAACAAAGCCAGCCTTATAATCTTTTACAGCCTGCACCATTGCTGCTTGCTTTTCAATACTTTGCGAGCAAAAAATAAACGACAAGCCTCCTTCTTTAGCAAGCGAAATGGCCATTTCATCGTTGGAAACCGATTGCATGATAGCCGAAACAAGGGGGATATTCAACGAATACAGCGGGGCACTGTCTTTTTTAAAACGGGTAAGCGGTACGGTTAAATCAACATGCTGCGGGTTATGTTCTATACCGGTATATCGGGGAATGAGTAAGTATTCATTAAAGGTATGTGACGGTTCTTCATAGTAGTATGCCATACAGTATTCCTGCCTTGTAAAACAATAAGAGGCTGCATTATATCGTATACCTTTCATTTTATCAAGCAGCCTATAGGCTGTTCAATCCACCTTCTACTATGAAAGTACCCTGTCTGAAAAGGAGCATGGGATAAGGCCGCCTCGATAATTTTCCTGTATTGTATGTTGTATACGTGCATTAAAGTAAAGAAGATTCTGAATGCATTACAGTACTATATCAAAATAACAAAATTGTTATAAAAATACCTGTTGATAAAAAGCCGTTAAAGCTGAACTAGAAATAATTTCATTTTTGAACAACTATAATTTTAATACCTATCACATAATAAATAATGCACGTGAAGATGCGGGCGGATATATTACATACTCTTGTGCACGACTATGCAAAAGGAAAAATAAAAAAGCACCATATATTCATGCGGATTGACATGCAGGCAATATTATTGTAGATTATTGAGAACAGTTAAAGATTTCTTATCCGAATAAAGAGTATGTACCACAAAAGATAATGGACAAAGATTTAAATAAATATATAGAGAAGGAAATACCATGAAGATAGGACTGGCCGTATGCAAAATCGAAAACAATAAAATCGATAAAAACAAGTATAAGATAATCAAAACAATTAAAAAAGCAAAAACCCGAGCAGTGGATCTTTTATTGTTTTCAGAATCTGCATTGCAGGGATTTGATTCATTATCATGGGAGTATGAAAAAGATAGCACTGTGGCACTATCTGCAGAATCAAAAGTCATACGGGAAATAGCAAATGCTTGCAGTAAAAATCACATAGCAATAGGACTAGGCTATATAGAATTATTTCAAAATGAGCTCTATAGTAGTTATATAATAATTGGAAAGGATGGGAATACTATTCATAATTACAAAAGGATAAGCGCAGGATGGAAAGAATGGGGAACTGACAGTCATTATAAAGAAGGGACTGCAATCGGTATCTTTTTATTTATGGATAAGAAGTTTAGTATAGGTTTGTGCGGAGATTTTTGGGAAGAAGATATCTTGGATTACCATAGAAAATGTGGTGCTGATTATGTTTGTTGGCCTGTATTCACTAACTATAAAAGAAAAGAATGGGTTACGAGTGCTGAAACAGAATATGAAGCTCAAAGTAAAAAAATAGGCTTACATGTTTTTCAGATAAACCACATATCAAAACGTATATCAAAGGCTATCGGCGGAGCATACTATTATCACAATGGCAAAATAAAAAAGAAATTAGCATTAGCAAAAGAAGGAATTCTGTGCGTTACTATAAGCACCTGAGTATCAATCGAATAAGCTTGAAATTGAAATGATAATCAACATTACGGAGTTGTGCTGCTATGCGCATATAGTCCTTGAAACCCCAAAAAGAAGCGGGGAGGATTTTAATGTTTTTCTCGAGGCTTCCGTGGCGCCCTCTCGATAGAGGGCTCGTAACACGAGGATTATACAGTATCCTGAAAGAGATAAACATACGCGAACGGGATATTGACGCTACGAACATTCGCACGCTGCCGACGGGTACTACGGTGCTTAACGTTAGTACCGCCTGGCTCTGATTTATAGTTGTTGCAAATATCGCCGCTGTTTGCGCTTTTCTTGCAAAAAAATGTAAACTCTTGCCATTTTTTTTGGTGAATATGCAATACTATAGCAGTCAGGTGCGTTGCACCTAAGTTTAAAGCTTTGTTAAAAGGAGTATACGATGACTGAACAAAAAAAGCCTTGAAGACTGCGGCTAAAGAAGTCTTCAAGGCAATCGTTCAAATCCTATAGGTGTGCTTGTGTTTATTATAAGCAAACACATCTAACGGGTGCGAGGGTAGGCATTGCAACGATAGTGCCTATTCCCTTAGTTAAGGGTATACTCCTAAGGGAGCTAACATGTCAATAAAAGTAAAAGCTTTTTTAAAAATAACGCTTAAAGTAGTTGTGAGTGGAATAATAACAGGTTTAATGGTTATAGTCATTTCAAAAATAAGATAACCACCGGCCGTCTAGGCCGGTGGTTGGACCCTATCTTGCCATTTTTCAAACAAACAGGTGCAGTCATAATTAGTATGTGCAATAGACCTGGTGCGGAAACTGAAGTTTCCGCACCAGGTCTATTGTTATTCTCCGTTTGTACGAACTGCTTCCTTATATTTTAAACTTCCGTATCTCGTTTATGAGGGCGTCAGTTGTTTCTTTATTCCGCTGCGTAAGGTCGTTTACACCCTTCACGGCTGAGTTGATTTCTTCCGTACTGGTTGACATCTTTGTCATGCTTTCAGAGATAGTGTTAGCCATTGTTGCTAACCGTTTCATTTCGCCTGAGACAAGATTACTGCTGTTAAGCATTTCCTGAGAAACATGGCGGACATTATGCGTGATACCGCCAATTGTTTCTATTGTTTTTAAAATATACTCATTGCCTTCTTCCTGCTGTAACATTGCTTGCATAACGCTTTTTTCTTGCTCTTGTGTATGCTGTGCTAGCTTCATAATACTGTCAAATTGCCGTTGCGCCTGTTGTGCAGAAGTGCTCACATGTTCAATTTTTTCCTTTAGTTCTTTTAATATCCTACTGATCTTATCTCCGTGTCCGCTTGAATCTTCTGCAAGTTTACGTATTTCTTGCGCAACCACCGCAAAGCCTTTGCCTGCTTCCCCTGCATGCGCCGCTTCAATACCTGCATTCATCGAAAGCAAATTGGTTTGCGCAGCGAGATTTTGGATAACAGCGCTCGTTTCAAGGAGGATTTCAGAGCTTTCCTGTACTGCATGACTCAACGAAACCGTTTCACCGATAAGAGCCTGCCCGTTCTGAGTAGCTTTATTCAGTTCCTCTAATGCGGCAAGATTTGCCTGTATCGTTTGTGCAACGCTTTTGATGTTCATAACCATCTGCTTAATATACTCTGATGAGCTATCAACCGTCTGCGTTTGCATCTCTACCTGTTTATCAAGCTCTTCAATAGTATGCAGCATGGACTGTAGCGAAGTACTAATCGCCGTGACACTTTCACTCCGTTTAGTGGTCAAGTGCTTGATGTTCACGATCGTGTCATTTATTTCATCTACAGTTGCAGCAGTGCAATTCATGTTTGAAACAAGTTCTGTACCGGTGGCATGGATATTTTGTGTAGTCATGCTGACCGACTGTATTGACTTTTGAATCTTTTCGATGGTGAGATTGAAATAAAGTGATAAACGGCCTATTTCATCGTTGCTCTTGACGGGAAGCCGTATATGCAGATCCCCATCTCCTTCCGCAATGCCTTTTAACAGCTGTGTAGTATGCACGATCGGCCTGATGAGCGTACGCCCTGCAGCTATGAATACGAGCAGAAAAATGATGAGCGAAATACCGGTAGCTGAAATGAAAAATAATCTAAGCTGAGCAAGATGAGTGGTTAACGTGGTTTTGGAAATAAGCGTAATACAGCCAAAGTCAACAAGCGGTAAACGGATCGGTTTTGCTTCCGCATAGTAGGTAACGCCTGATATGGTTTCTTCGAAGCGTGCTTGTTTATGGTACGTGTAGTCTGTCAGGTTCTTTATCGGTAAGTCTTTGGCAGCTATGAAAAAATCAGATGGATTAACGGTATTTACGATAACCTTATCGGTTCTATCGGTCAATATAATCTTCAAATCGTTCGCATTCTTTTTATGAAAAAGCAGCGCAAGCCGCAAAAGATCAACATCAAATGTTACCACCCCTTTAAAGTTGCCCCTTACATCGACGATCCCTTCAACGATAGTCATAACTGTTTGACCTGAAGAAGTTTGGTATGCATCAAGCGACACCACCTCTCCTGGTTTTTGCTTCCCTAATTTATACCATGAACGGGTTCGTGCATCATATCCGTCTTTTCTATCGATAGGCGGATAATGTACATAACCACCATTATGCTCTGTCGCGAATGCAATACCTATAAAAACTTGGTTTTCTTGCTGAAATTGCCCGCACAGCCGCATAACCTGCTCTTCATAGCTGCCAGGTTCACAGATCATTTTTGAAACACCTGTAGGCGTCTGTCTATCTTTATATGAAGTGATATCGGCTTCAACTGCCTTAATAATGTCAGATGAAGCAAAGGTTTGTATAAGATTGGCAATTTCTGAAAAATACATATCCAGTAGCTGTTCCGTATGGTCAAAGCTGCTACCGGCTGAATTTTCAATTTGAGCTTCAAAAAATGTTTTATCTCGGATATAATTTATAACCATAAACACTGAAAGACAAAGCGGGAAGAAGCAAAAACTCATAAAAAACTTCCATCTAATGGAATTTTTTTTACCATCTATGTCTTTCTTACCGATACTATACCACTTTTGTGATTTCATACATATACCTTCTTATTATTAATATAACTATTAGTCATTATTCAAATATTTTAATTTCATGCCACGTTACAAACTATGTTTCAATACCAGAGGCAAGTTTGATGTACGTAGAAGTGAAATAGCATGATACTATCATATTTCATACTTTTTTGGAAGAGCCAGAATTAAACCGCAAAAGAGCCCTCTCAATAATCAACAACTCCGATGTAAGAAACGCCGTAGTATTAAATACTCCGCACGAATAAAAAAATATTTATAGAGCCGACGAAACGGCTTGATAAAAAAAGAAAGTACTGATACAGTTCTTCCTAACGTTAATCAGTCTTTCCTTAATATGTTTTGGAAACCACTGAAAGGGAGCTCTTATGAAAAAAACGAAGGTATTGGCAGCAGCGGCAGCGATAGTTTTACTCGTCAGCTGTACCAAAAAAGAGGCGAACACACCGTCGTCGCATCAGGACAACGCTGCATGGAAGCCCGCTAAAGAGGTAAACGTTATTGTTGCGTATAAAGCAGGAAGCGGTACGGATACCGGAGCACGCATTTTATGTTCCATCGCTGAAAAATACGTTGGACAAACACTCGTTGTTTTGAATAAACAAGGCGCCGATGGAAAAATCGGTTATACCGCGCTTGCAAATGCAAAGCCGGATGGATATACTATTGGATTTATCAATTTACCAACATTCAATTCTCTTGCTGCAGAAGATACCAGCGCCTTTACTGTTGATTCAATTGTACCAATCGTAAACCACCTGTTTGAGCCTTCTGTAGTAGCGGTACGCAAGGATGCGCCGTGGGACACAATCGAAGATTTAATCGATTATTGCAAAGCGCACCCGAATGAGGTAAAATGCTCAACCAATGGCGTAAAGGCATCCAACCATATCGGCGCACAGCTTTTAGCAAAAAATGCAGGATTTGAGCTCAGTTGTATCCCGTACGGGGGAACGGCAGATCAGCTGCTTGCGCTTCGGCAGGGAGAGGTACACGTTTCCGTACCGAAAGCAGCAGATGTAGCAAGCCTTATCGGTGAAAACGGTGAATTAAAAGTGCTTGCTTCGTTTACCGAAGAACGGCTCGCTGATATGCCGAATGTTCCAACGTTAAAAGAAAAAGGCTATGATCTTGTCTACGGTTCTGCCCGTGCGCTTGTTGCACCGAAAGGGACGCCGCAGTCTATTATTGATTTTTACGTTGAAGCCTTAAAAAGAACGATGGAAGACCCTGATAACATTGAAAAAAGCAAGAATGCCGGCCTATCCCTCAAGTTTATGCCACCTGATGTTTTAGGTGCATATATCGGTAAAGAAGATGATTTTGTAAAAAATACCCTTCCGATGCTGTTTAACTAGGTTTAAAGCTTTAAGCGTTTTTTTTAACCAAAACGACCGCTTAAGCATATACCAGGTATATAAGGAGTGCTTATGAAAAAAAGTGACATCGGGTTAACCATTGCTATGTATGGTATTATTGCATTTTTCTTTGTGCTAGTTATACAATACAAGCCGGAAGTAAGAATTTATCCCTTTTTTGTTATGGCAGTACTCTGTACACTTAATACGGTATTTTTGATAAAACAGCTCGTTGCTTTTGCAAAAAGCAAAAAAGTTGAAAATGATTACAAAACGATATTCAAACAATTTGAACTCAAACAATTTACCGTTGTTTTTTTGTTTTCGCTCATTTATGTGTGTGTGATAGATATTATCGGATTTTATCCTGCAAGCGTGCTGTACCTCATAGGAACGCTGTTGTTTTTGAAGGTACGCATACCCTATATTGCTTTGACGCTTGTTCTCTTTGGAACTGTCATTTTTACCGCCTTTTCAAAATTTCTTCGTGTGCCGCTTCCACGCGGTTGTTTTTTTTAGGAGCTTATCATGTTATCCGATATTACAGCCGGCTTTTTAAATGCGCTGATGCCAATCAATATCTTAGCAATGGCCCTCAGTGTTTCCGTAGGTATTATGATCGGAGCGCTGCCGGGATTATCAGCGGCAATGGGTGTCGCGCTCATTATCCCTATTACCTTCGGTATGCCTGCATCTACCGGTCTTATTGTCCTTGCCGGTATTTACTGCGGCGCTATATTCGGTGGCTCCATTTCTGCTATTTTAATTCATACCCCCGGAACACCTGCTTCCGCTGCAACTGCCATTGACGGCTATCAGCTGACCCTGCAGGGAAAAGCCGGTAAAGCACTCGGTACTGCCTGCATCGCTTCTTTTGCAGGCGGGCTTTTAAGCTGTATTTCTTTGTACTTCTTTTCCCCTACCCTCGCCAAGCTTGCGATGGCGTTCGGCAGTCCTGAGTATTTCTGGCTTTCGATTTTCGGTCTTACTATTATTGCTGGTGTCAGTACTGCCTCAATGCTCAAGGGTCTCATTTCCGGTGCATTCGGGCTTTTGCTGTCTACCATCGGCATGGATCCTATGAACGGCGTATTCCGCTTTACGTTTGGACAGGCGGCTCTGTACGAAGGCTTACCCTTTACCGCCACGCTTATCGGCTTGTTTTCAATGTCGCAGGTGTTGATACTTGCCGACCATAAAATACGAAAAGCGGGCGAACTGGTTGAATTTGACGACCGCGTACTACTAAGTGCAAAGGAACTCAAGCAAATAACGCCTACCGTTATCCGCTCATGGCTTATAGGCAATATCATCGGTATTCTACCAGGAGCGGGCGCTTCTATTGCTTCCTTTATGGGCTATAATGAAGCCCGCCGTGCCTCAAAACACAAAGAAGAATTCGGACACGGCTCTATTGAAGGCATAGCCGGTTCGGAAGCGGCAAATAATGCCGTCACCGGAGGATCGCTGATTCCCACGCTTACACTCGGCATCCCAGGAGAAAGCGTTACTGCGGTACTGATGGGCGGACTTTTAATTCAAAACATGCAGCCTGGTCCTGATCTATTTAACAAATACTCCGCTGTTACCTATACGTTTTTTGCAGGCTTTGTACTGGTGCAGTTTTTTATGCTCATACTTGGCCTTGCAGGAAGCCGTTTATTCGCTAAAATTTCACGCGTATCCGATGCGATTTTAATACCGGTTGTGTTTACGCTCAGCGTCGTCGGTGCCTATGCAATGAGAAACAGTATGAGCGATGTGGTGATTATGTTTGTGTTCGGTATTATTGGCTACTTGGTAAAATTGTTCGATCTAAACCCAGCGGCGATTGTATTGGCTTTAATCTTAGGTCCGATCGGTGAAAGAGGGTTACGCCGCTCTTTGCTCTTATCGAAAGGTGATCCAGCCATACTTTTTTCTACACCGGTATGCTGGATTCTGATCGTATTATGCGTATTCAGTGTGTTCTCTCCTCTTTTAATGAAAAAGTTTGAAAAGCAATATGCAAACGAAAGTGTTTTGGAAAGTGAATAAACATGAGACAGCTACTAAAAATCTAGTATGAGTTTTAGGAATGCTCATGAGTAATAAGAGGCGCTTTCCAGGTAGTCAAACACCAGCGGTAACCTCGCTTCTTTGCGGCGAGGTTGTTCATTTGTAATTTCTCACTTGTTGAGCATACGTCTTACGTAACAGAGGTACTACGTGCAGCCTTATACAATAATAAACGGTAATTGTATCGAAGTACTAAAAACCATTGCCGAAAATAGTATCGATTTAATTTTTGCCGATCCTCCCTATTGGATGCGAATACAGGGGAGCCTTACACGGGTAGAAGGAACTACATACGACGGCTGTGCTGACGATTGGGATAATCAGTTTACCAGCTTGCGTGAATACACCGAATTTACCAAAGCATGGTTACGGGAGTGTTATAGAGTGCTATCTCCTAATGGATCAATTTGGGTGATCGGCGGTATGCAGTGCATTTATACCATAGGTAGTGCATTGCAAGAAATCGGCTATTGGATTATCAATGATGTAGTATGGCATAAAACCAATCCCACCCCGAATTTTAAAGGTACCAGATTAAACAATAGCCATGAGACGTTAATTTGGGCAACCAAATCTCAGAAATCCAAATATACGTTTCACTATAAAACAGCCCGAGAGCTCAATGTTGACAGCCTCAGTACTTCTGAGTATGAAAAGGGAAGCAGAAAACAAATGGGTTCTGTATGGCGTTTTCCTATTTGCTCAGGAGGTGAAAGGCTAAAAGATGACAATGGGGGTAAATTACATTCTACCCAAAAACCATACGCCCTCCTCTATCGAATTATTACGATCTGTTCTTCAATCGGAGAAACAGTGCTTGACCCTTTTGCCGGCACTTTTACCACCGGCGCTGTTGCAAAACAATGCGGACGTCAATTTATCGGTATTGAGATTTCAAAAACATACTGTGCATACGGAAAAAAACGTTTAAACATTATAGAAGAAAAAATAGGCCCGATAGAGAACGCTGCTTTTGATGTAAAACCGGTAAAAGCGCGTTTTATAGATTTGCTTACTGCGCAGTACCTCACTCCAAATGAAAAATTTTTTTTGAAAGGAACCAACCTTTTTGGTATTTTACAAGCCGATGGTAAAATTTTATTACCTGAACAGAATATCAAAGCGGATATTCACGCCGCAGCAGCCTTATTAGGAAAGAAACAGGCAAAAAGACTGAATGGATTTGATTATTGGTATGTCCAGCGGAACAATAAAATGATTTCTCTCAAGGATATCCGTGAAGCATACCGCAAAACGTTAGCTTAACCGGCGCCGCACCGTCAAACCTTATACTTCCAAAATCTTGTACAAGATAATATCCCGCTGCGGGTCACTGCCGAGTAAAAAAACATGTTCCCCCGCTTCCATAAAACCGAATTTTTTGTAGAATGCCATTGCCCGTGGGTTTTGCTCCCAAACACCAAGCCATACGTGCTGGATTTTGTGCTGCCGTACCATATCAAGAATGGCCCGCATAAGTTCCTGTGCCGCACCTGTTCCGTGCCAGTCCTTTTCGATATAGATCCGCTGTATTTCGGCCTGCGGTCCATCATAAATACCGTCAAAAGTCTTGTCCCAGTTGATTTGCGCGTAGCCGATGATTTGGTTATCCGATTCGCAAAGCAGTGTGCATTTGTCCGTATTGGCAATTTCGCGTTGCTGAATTTTCATGCCGTAACTTTTCTTGCAGTGCTCATCCATATCTACCCTTGTATTGAATGGCGCAAAGGTCTCTCTGAATGTTTTTTCCGCAATGAACGCAAGCCGTTCTGCGTCCGTATGTTCTGCTATTCTTATGTAAATCATACACTATACAATAGAGCACCTGCTAAAAACCTTGTTTGATTTTTAGCAGGTGCTTCATCAGCAAAGCTGAACATCAGCGTAGCTGATAACGAGTAATTCCATAAGTCTTTTATTACAATGACTATCAGTACCAACGTTTTGCAAAAGATAAAACTTTTGTCTTTTGCAAAA
>JBQNBR010000015.1:0-31804 GCA_052169815.1 Treponema sp. | reverse complement strand
TTTACCACAGTACCTACTTTTTAGGAATTTACAGAAAGACTTTCACAGAGTCTTTCAGAACGGACAAGAATATCATCGCCATGCAACGTATATCAATGTACATTACGTGGTGATGCACCTACGACCCCTCCCCCAAATCAGACTGTGTTTCAAGCTTATCCTTTTCCGTACCACACAGTTCTTAGATGAAACAGTAATACATATTATACGAGAGCTCATCCACCATAATCTCCGGAAAGTACAAGGATGTTGCGTTCGTGCAAATTCCGTATCTGTAAATCAACACCCCTGGCACACAAAGTGCTGGGGTATTAAACTCTCCACATAAATAAATATAATCGTTCCAAGCGGAAAAATCTCACTGTATTATCTTGTCCAGTATAAACTTAATCTTCCATAGTGTAATTCATATTAGCATAGTTAATATTCTGCCAGTTGCAGTTTACTTGCCGTATAATCTATTACCTTCTTTTCAAGGTAACAAATAGTACTGGAAAAATAGCATGAATCTATTGATATTGCAAATAACCTGGGCAAAAGCGTATATCCATATACGTTTTTGCCGATGCAACGTCGTTCGAGGGGATTCTGGAGAACCATCCCTTTTGCAAATAGATGGTCTACTAAGTAATTGGCTTGTAGCCACTCCCTTGTTTAGCAAGTTCCAGTTTGATCCTTTGGTATAAACTCTTCTTGGCTTCCGAAGCCGAAATAAAGCGCAATTTCCAAGACGATATTTTGAAGCGTATGTGCTTCAAAATGCTTATATCTTAAACTTTCCTACCTCACCCGCCAAGCTTTCAATACCCCGTTTATTCTTCTGCGTAATCTCGCTCACTTCTTGTACGGCGTTGTTAATCTGCACTGCGCTGGAAGCCATTTCGTTCATGCTTTCAGTGATGATGCGGGTAAGATCATCTAGTTTTTGCATTTCAGCGGCAACGCCCTCTCCGCCTCTCAGCATCTCTTCGGAACCCGCCTGAACCTCTGTTGTCACTGTGTTGATGCTTTTAATGGCTGTTAGCACCTCTTTACTGCCGTTTTCCTGCTCACGCATTGCTTCGGTTAAGCGGGCACTCATTTCTTTTACCTGCTCGGTAAGCGTAAAGATCACATTGAACTTTTCTTCTACCGTTTTGGAAAAGGCGGAGAGGGTCTCAATTTCACCGCCTAAGTTTTTAAGCGTTGTGATAATGGTTTGCCCTTGCATTGAGGATTCCTCTGCAAGCTTGCGGATTTCGTCAGCGACGACAGCAAAACCTTTGCCTGCTTCTCCTGCATGGGCCGCTTCAATCGCAGCATTCATCGCCAACAGGTTTGTCTGCGAAGCAATATGTTGAATAACGTTGGAGGCTTCCATCAGAGAACCGGACTCTTCAGCAATCTTTTGGGTTACGGTATTTGAGGTAACAAGAGTTGCTTTGCCGTCGCCAGTCGCCGTCGTAAGACTTTTGATTGCCGCATCTGTTTTGTCAAGCGTCTGCCCAATGGAAGCGATATTTGCAACCATCTGTTCTACGGAAGCAGACGACTGAGCAACACTTGCTACCTGCGTTTCAATGCTATTATTGAGCTGCTTAATGGTACGAACAATTTCTTCGATAGTTGCTGCTGTTTCGGTAACACTGGCAGCTTGAGTCATCGCTTGCTGCTTAACTCCGTCGATATTCGCGCTAATCTGACGAACTGCGTGAGCGGTTTTAATCATATTGGACGCAAGCTCATCCCCAATTTCTTCCATCATATTGCTATTATCGCCGACTTTCCGGATAGAGGTGTCGATTTTTTCAATTGTCTCATTAAAATATTCGGACATATCGGTAATTTCATCATTACCGTGTACCGGCAGCCGGACGGTTAGGTCTCCTTCGCCCTGTGCTATATCACGTAATACACCAGAGGTGTGACTAATGGGGTTAACAATTCTATGCGCGACAATATAGACAATTACAAGGGATGCAATAAGAATAAGCAAAGCCGTAATGATGATACCGATGCGCATCGCGCTTATAGTGCCTAAAAATTCTTTAACGGGTGCATCGATAACAATATTCCAGCCGGTAGTTTTCATAATCGCAGCACTCGCAATATTATATGACCCCATAAAGTTATAATATTTTATTTCCGTTGCACTGCTTTTAAGAATTTCTTCGATAACAGCTGCAACGCCAACAAGACTTTTATCGGTTTTAGCAGCCTCTATAGTGTTGAATGCCGTTTCGACTAAGTCCCGATTCCTATTAGCTATATTAACTCCTGATTCAGAAAGTATAAAGCAGCCACCTGTTTTGCCTACTTTAATGGTGTCTATCGCATTTGAAAGTGTATATCCGTCGAGAATAGCCGCCAGAACATCCGTGACCGTATTATTTTCTCCTATAATGGGAACTACCACTTGTGTAATGAGCTTTCCTGTTTCTATGTCTCTAAATGGCGCGGAAAAAATTTTTTTTGTGCCACGCTGTGAATCTTGAAACCACTTTTGACCGGAAATATTAAACTGTTTTCCATCCGGTAGATAGTATGTTCCTTTTATATCAATTATTACAAAAGCTATAACAGTTTTTCATCTTTTGCCAGCTCTTTAAGAAAGCGTGCTTTTTCCCTGTAGCTGACATTTTTCTCGTGCAGAATCTTCTGCGAGGCAATCCCCTCAAGGTACTCAAACCACCGTTTTACCTCTCCATCAAGTATGACAGCAGTGTCGCTCGCTTTGTCAAAAAGATGGGTTCTCACCTTTTCCATAACCGCTAGACGGGATTGCCTTAACACTAAGGCACTTAAAAGTGAGAGCGCTACAACAATCAATGTACCGAAAATGATAACCATTCGTGTTTTAATTGAAAACCGATTCTTCATTGTAAACCTCCTAAACAATGAAGAATTGGTAATTTGTACCGTGATAATGGATAATTGGTGCTGGACAAGGCATTACTGCATTTTTGGAATCGATAACATCTTTGAAGAGTATTAATACAATTTTGAATTATGAGATAAGAATTTTGATTATCAATTATCCATTGGGCATTACCAATTAAATAAGGGGGGGGGGGGGGGATTATAATGTAATTTCCCATTTAGTCAAGCCTCGTTTGCAATAAAAGTGTTATCTTTTATGCAGAATTACTGTAAATATCGGCTAAAAAACCTGTATTCTGCGATAAATCCAATAGGGAGTAAATCATAGCATGGAAAAGAAAAATCTGCAAGAAAAGATTACCGATCTTCATGGAACTCAGTTTTTGCCTAAGCGGAACAGGTTAGACATACAAAACCAGTAAAGGCCCCTCATTTATTTAATATATTATTCGTGTGAAGAGGGCAATACCTTGCTGCTTTGCGGCGAGGAACGCTGATTATTGGTGAGCGCTTATTTTTTTGGGCTGAGTCATGTTTTCAGGCTTCAAAAGCTCATCAAGCTCTGCAGCAGATAAAAGCCCGCGTTCAAGCACCAGATCATATACACTGCGATTTTCATGCAGAGCCGTTTTCGCAATATCGCTTGAGGTCTCGTACCCTAGTATCGGATTAAGAGCGGTTACCAACCCAATGCTTTTATAGGTTAACTCTTTGCAGCGTTCAATATTTGCCTGAATACCATCAATGCAGCGTGTCCGTAATGCAGCCATGCCGTTTTTTAATATGCCTATCGATTCCAGTATTGAATACATGATAATCGGTTCGAAGACGTTAAGTTCAAGCTGCCCCGCTTCTGCAGCCATAGTAACAGTAGTGTCGTTACCAATTACACGAAAGCAAATCTGATTCATAACTTCAGGTATTACCGGATTCACTTTTCCGGGCATAATTGAAGAACCAGGCTGCATAGCGGGCAGAGTGATTTCACCCAATCCTGTACGGGGGCCTGAGGAAAGGAGGCGTAAATCATTGCAAATTTTAGAGATTCTGACTGCAAGGCGTTTTAACTGACCGGAGTAACTGACAAAACTGCCGGTATCGTTAGTGGCACTGATAAGATTTTGGGCTTTTACTACGGGATAGTGGGCGAATTCTGCAATATAGTGGGTAGCCTTGTCCGCATAATCTGGTTCACTGTTTATTCCCGTGCCTATGGCGGTTGCTCCTATATTTATTTCCAATAAGCCTTCGGATGCGCTCATTAAACAGGAGATTTCGTGCTCTAGCGAAGCGGCGTACGATTCGAATTCCTGTCCAAGTGTCATAGGTACCGCATCTTGCAGTTGAGTCCTTCCCATTTTAATATGATTGCCGAATTCTACTGCTTTTTTACGAAATGCTGCAACTAGCAGGCGTAACTCACTTACTATCGTTTCGTTGCTAAAGCATAAGGCGAGTTTTGACGCAGTCGGATAGGCGTCGTTCGTTGACTGCGAAAGATTGACGTGGTTATTGGGGTGGCAAAACTGGTACTCGCCTTTTTTATACCCGAGTAATTCAAGTGCGCGGTTGGCAATAACTTCGTTCGCATTCATGTTAGTAGAGGTTCCCGCTCCGCCTTGTATCATATCCGCAGTAAAATGCTCGTTCAATTTTCCCTGTATGACTTCGTTACAGGCAGTGATAATTGCCTCTGCTTTCGCTTTATCCAGTAAACCTAAGTCTCTATTAGCGGATGCTGCTGCCATTTTGACAATTGCAAGTGCCTTAATGAATTCAGGATACCGTGCAAGTGTTACGCCAGTAACGGTAAAATTTTCCATGCAACGTAGTGTTTGTACGCCGTAATAGGCTTCATCCGGAACATCCCGATAACCGAGAAGGTCATGTTCTTGCCGCATAAATAGGTTCCTTTTTATCTATAGCAAAATCGGTTTGATTTTTGCAATGTGATCAACAAAAGCATAGCTTTCTTCTAATTGATCAAGTAAGCGTTTTTTTTCTTGATTTAATATACCCGCAAGTGAGATATAGTTAGAAGCGTGGTTGCTCCGAAAAACAGTATGCTTTAAATTAAAATTCTGCAAAAGCAATTTGGTTTCATCTAATAATTCTCTCGGCTTTAATGGAATGAATTCGCCCCGTTCCGTTTGCCGAGTAAGCTCAGTAGTATCATAGAGGCGAAGGTTCAAGAGCCCAATGTAATCCGGCTGAATTTCGTTAGAAATAGTTGCAGTTTGCACCGCATGTTCTTCCCATAAATCTTTCCCGCCAATACCATTAATCATCGTGATTGAAAGGAGGACGCCTGCTTCTTTTACTTTTTTGCCGGCTTCAATCATTTGAGCGCGAGTAACACCTTTGCAGATATTTTTTAAAATGGTATCCGATCCTGTCTCTACGCCTAAATACATAATGCCAAGCCCCAGTGCTTTCAGCCGCTGTAGTTCATCCGGAGATTTCAATAAAATAGACCGGGGAGAGGCGTAAATCCCTACGCGCTCACAGGTAGGGAAGCGCTTTTGCAAATATTCAAGCAGCCGGACTAAATCAGCTTGCTTCATGATGAGTGCATCTCCGTCCGCTAAGAATATGCGCCGGCATTTTTCATAATAGGGATGGATATCCGATAACGATTCGATCACCTCATCAACAGGGCGAATGTGAAACGGCTCTCCCTTATACATATAACAAAAAGTACATTTATTGTGTGAACATCCATACGTTACCTGAATAATAAGGCTTTCTGCCTCGCTCGGCGGGCGGAATACGTTTCCATGATAGTGCATACTCTTTGTATCCTTCGCTTTCTTCTATAAAATCTATTTATCCGTTAACTATACTAAAAATAAATATTGCCTTCAATAGTAAAAAAAATTATAATACGCCGTATGGGTGAAAGTACTGATTGGGAAGATAGAAAGTATAAAGAAGTATTTGATTCTGAAATACGGCTGCTTACCCGCCGAAGGACTTTTGATTCTGATTGCACTATTGCTGATGTGCAGGGGATCCTTGATTCACTGTATGTTCTTGATGGGAATAGCGGGCTTGGCCGTAGTACGGTAGAACAAATAAGTCTTTCTGCGACCATTGCTGCCTACGAAGCTTTTGTTCATGAGTGGCGTAAAGAATTGGAGGAAAGCGGGCGGCACTGAGTAGGCGCTGTATATGCTCTCAGCAAAGTGATAAGCGATGCCCTTGGTTGTTTAAAATGAAAGGATATAGTATGAAAAGATTAATAGTGCCGGTGATAGGGCTCAGTATATGCTTTATTATGGGGAGCGGCTGTTCACTAAAACAATTTGCTTTTAGGTCGATGGCCAATGTCATAGCACCGCAGCCGTATGCACATAAGCAGCCCCCTCAGCCTCAAGGAGCTATTATTGCCTTAACCGGCGAAGATGATATTCAGCTGGTAACTGATGTGTTTCCTGCGGTTGTGAAAACCTACGAGATGCTTTATTTGAGTGATCCGCAGCATCGCGGACTAGCACTTATGAGCGGATCGCTGTATATTATGTATGCAAATGCATTTGTGCAAACACCTGCTGATTACATCCCAGAAACTGAGTTTGAGAAAAAAAACGCTGAGTATATACGGGCCAAAAAATTTTACATTCGCGGTGCATTAGCAGTAGTGCAATCCCTTGGTACGGCCTATCCATTTTTTTATGAAATGATAGATTATTCATCCGAAGCCAAAATACGTGAGTTGCTTGGTCATTGTGTTCCTGCCGACGTTGAATCTCTTTATTGGGCAGGCAGCGGTTTTTTAGGTTCTTTTGCCCTTGATCCATTAGATTCGGATAGTTTGCAAAAGGTTCCTGCTGCTGTTGCGATGCTTGAACGGGCTGCGGAACTCGATCCTCAATTTAATGAGGGGGCAATTTGGGAAGTGTTAGCAGCGTTTTATGCCGCTGCCCCTGAGACACTGGGAGGCGGCGCTGAAAAAGCCTTATATGCGTATAACAAGGCTCTTGAGTTAAGCAAGGGCGACAGACCATCTGTATATGTTCTGTATGCACAATCTTTTTGCATTCCCCAGCAGGACAGTGACGGCTTCGATGAAGCATTACAAAAAGCATTGGCAATTAACCCTGATGATTATCCCGGTAATAAATTTGCTATAACAATCAGCCAGCAAAAGGCTCGATGGCTTTTACAGAATAAACCGGACTATTTTTTATAGAAAATCGCCTAAGGTGAGGAGGAAATATGAAAAAACTAGCAATACTTTTACTGTGCTGCGTTGTAGGAACTGTTTATGCAGGGGAGCGGATAACGCTAAAGATAGCTTCAGTTGCGCCGAACCGTTCTCCATGGGACGTCGAAATAAAAAAGGTCGCAGCGGAATGGAATAAGATCACAGATGGTCTTGTAGAGGTAAAAGTATATAATATGCAGACTTTGGGTGGTGAAAAATCCGGCATCCAGAAGTTGAAAGCGGCTCGTCCTGGACAAAAAGCCCCGCTTGACGGTGCTATTTTCACTACGATAGGATTGCATGAGCTCGTGCCGGAGGCCTATATGTATACGCTGACTCTTCCTTTTTTAATTCAAAATCAGCAAGAACTGGATATGGTGCTTAATGTGCATGGAAAAAAAATAGAAGATAAGATTAAAGCTGCCGGCTATGAATTGATTCTATGGTCAAATGTTGGCTGGGCTTCGTTTTATACGAAAGATCCGTTCTATACCCTAGCAGCGTTAAAAAAAATTAAGCTTTCTGTTTCAGGTTTAGATAGCCCTATTTTAAGCGATAGTTTTAAAGTGAGCGGTTTTAATGTGGTTGATACTCCTACACCAAAATTTGCTCAAGCACTTAAAAGTAAAAATGGTATGAGAGGTTTCCTTTCGGTTCATTTACTTACGTATGCGACAGGATTTTACAAAGATATACGGTATGCGCTTGACGTAAAGTTATGCCCTATTATGGCTGGATTTGTGATATCAGCTGATGTGTGGAATAAAATTCCGGTTAAGTATCATGCAGCAATGAAAGAGGCAATGGAAAAAACGCGAACAAGGTTAAATGAAGCGTTGGATAGCACTGATAGGGATTGTATTGAAAAAATGGAAGCTGATGGCGTTACCATGATTCGATTATCAAAAGACGAGCTGAAACAATGGGGCGAGGAATTCAACGAAAATATTGAAGCTATTCACCGTACGTTACCAAATGCTTTCGATATGGAGATGTATAAGGATATTCAAAAGATGCTTGCTCCGATGCGCAAATAATTGTAGTGTAACTATATGAAAAAAATCATTAATATAATCGTTCTCCTTCTGGTGGGCCTATTAGTTTCTTTGCCGATTATCTTCTTTTGTATTACCGGCATTGCAGGAATTCAGATACTTGATGGCGAACGATTTATTATTCATATTGTATTTGTTTTTGTGTGCTTTGCTGGTATTATTACAAGTATTGATAATAAACAGCTTACTATCGAAGCGCTTTCAGCGCTTATTTCGCCCAAAAAGCAACAAATTATTAAAAATATAAATAATGGGATTGTGATTGCAAGCGTGACCGCATTGTTTTTTGCTTCTTTTCCCAATATAGTTGCTGTAATCGATCCTCGGGATAGCGTTTGGGGCATACCAGTACGCTTAATCTTTGCTGCATTGCCGTTTATGTTTTTGGGCATATTATTTACCGCGGTTAAACGCATCTCTTTTATTCCGGCAGTACTGGGCGTGATAATAGGGTTATTCATCAGCTGTTCTTCGCTTTCTACGTTGTTTTATCTTTTTTTTGAGCGTGAATCCCCTCTTTTACTGAGGTGTACCTCAATATGGGCGCAGGCCAGTGCAAACTGCGTTATCCCCTGTATAGGCATATTATTGGTGTTCACCCTTTTTGGGCTTCCGCTTTTTATCACATTGTCAAGCATAGCATATATTGCTTTTAGTCAAGGCGGGGGCTACGTTGACGTTATTCCTTTGGAAATGTACCGAATACTAACCGATACAAGCATTGCTGCTATTCCGCTTTTTACCATTGCCGGCTGCTTGCTTGCCGAGGGTAGTGCTGGTAAGCGTTTGATGAACGTTGTGCGTAGTACAGTGGGATGGATGCGCGGGGGAGCTGTTATTGCTACCGTATTGGTGTTGACTTTTTTTACGACATTTACCGGTGCATCGGGTGTTACTATTTTAGCGCTGGGCCCCCTTTTAAGCCTGATTTTAGCCGGTATAGGTTATTCTGATGATGATGCAGAGGCGTTGGTTACTGCTTCGGGCTCTTTGGGTGTTTTGTTACCGCCGAGCTTGGCAATTATTGTGTTCGGGGTAACCAATATTATGACGGTTAATATGTTTGAAGTATTCCGTGGAGCTATTTTGCCTGGGGTCTTATTCGTGATTTCGATGATTGCGATTGGAATTATGAAAAACTCCGCAGAGCGTACTATCGCCTTTTCACTATCGGAACTGAAGGCTGCATTTTACGATAGCTTTTTTGAATTATTACTGCCATTTTTTATTGTATTACTTTATTTTTCAGGATGGTTTTCACTATTGCAAACCGCTGCCTTTACAGTGCTATATAGCTGTGTGTTGGAAATTATTATCAGGCGTGACTTTTCGTGGAAAGATGCAGCTCGGTTCATTTTAAAAAGCATCCCTATTGCAGGCGGTGTTTTAATGATTATCGCTGCATCAAAGGGGCTTGCATACTTTTTGATTGATGCAAATGTGCCGGACATGCTAACTGAACTGGTGCAAAATCATATTCATTCTAAATATCTGTTTTTGTTTTTGCTCAATATTTTGCTCCTTTTGGTTGGCTGTATTATGGATTTGTATTCCGCCATTTTGGTTGTTTCTCCGCTTATTATGCCGATGGCAGAATCCTTTGGTATCCATCCCATTCATACGGCTGTTATTTTTTTAAGCAACCTTACGCTCGGGTTTTTAACGCCGCCGATCGGGATGAATCTTTTTATTGCAAGTTATACCTTCAATAAGCCTGTTATCACCATTGTGAAAAACATACTGCCGTATTTAGGGATACAATGCCTTATCATGCTGTTAATAACGTATATTCCATGGTTTACGCTTGTTTTTCTTCATTGAAAACTGAAAACAAACTTTGACAATTCTTTTGTACAGTTTGACAAAGATACTCCATAGAACAATCCAAGTACCTGCACGCCTGTTCATATACGTAAGGAATATAAAGCGGTGTATTGGTTTTACCCCGTTTAGGAACGGGGGCAAGATACGGAGAGTCTGTTTCCAATAGTATTTTATCCGGGGGTACGCAGCGCATGAGTGCAGCCATGTTATCTTTTTCGTGTTGTTTTTTATAATAGGTAACAGTTCCGGAAAACGATATATACCAGCCTCGTTGTATAAAAGCCATCGCTTCTTCAATACCGTAAGAAAAACAATGGATAACTCCTTTATGCCATCCAACTTCATCGATGCAGGCAAGCGTGGGTACGAAACCGTCACGTGAATGCACGATAACAGCGAGGTTGTATTTTTGAGCGAGCTTTAGCTGGTGTTTAAAGAGATTTTCTTCACCCGCGAGGTCTTCACTGCCTCCGCTCGTACCGGTTCCATTCCAGTAGCGATCAATACCGCATTCTCCTACTGCGGCGTAGTGTGCTCCGCGTTGTAAAATCGTTTGAATGTCCGCTTCGAGTTTGGAAAGCGCCTGTTGCGGCTTTGCGATGGCCTCAGCGCTTGGCCAAATCCCTGCTGAAAAATGAATAAACGGCGGAATAGTATCGGATTGCGCCCATGCTTGTGCAACTGTATTAAACCTCACTGAAAAATCTCCCGCTACGGTGCCTATATCCATGACAAACTGGTATTTGTCGGCTTGTAGTTCTTTAAGCATACGCGGTAAATCGTCAGTTTTTTCTGAAAGATGATGTAAATGGCAGTGTGAATCGGTAAACATTCTTGACCTCCTTTTGACTTTATGATATAATATATCATCATTTGCCGGAGTGGTGGAATTGGTAGACACCAGGGACTTAAAATCCCTTGACTGGAAACGGTCGTACGAGTTCAAGTCTCGTCTCCGGCATTTTATGTATTCTGGTGGCTTCTATCCGGTTTTATGTGCTTTCATAATACCTCATTATTTTACTCATGTACAATATTATCCCGTGTAATTTTAGTGCCTGTGTTTTCTTTGCACCTTATTGATAGATAATTCTTAACTTTTTTGTTTTTGGCCCGATACTTTAAACAAGTAACTATGGGAGGAATTCTATATGAGAAAATACTGGGGAATTCTGACTTTAGCGTGTTTTTTCCTACAAAGTACGCTTATTGCAGAAGAAATTATTACATTGGAGGCGTATGCATCTTACTATGGAGAGGCCTTTAATGGGCGACCAACGTCAAGCGGCGAAATATTCGATATGAATCAGTATACAGCTGCTCATAAAACGTTGCCTTTTGGCACTCTTTTAGAAGTAACGAATTTAGAGAATGGAAAAAAAGTGATCGTTCGTGTGAATGATCGTGGTCCTTTCATTGCAAATCGTGAAATAGATGTATCGAAAGCTGCAGCAGAATCACTTGGTATGCTCAATCGTGGTATTACTCGTGTTTCTATTAAGAAGGTAGATTCTCTTGATCACGCTGCTCTCGTTGCTTCAAATGAACAGAGGTCTCCTGAAGCGGAAACATCGATTCCAACCCCGTCCCCAACTTTAGAAAATAATCTTTATTACCGAGATCGGGAGAATAGTATGCCCAATAATGAAGCGATGAGAGGTTTTACTTACCCGCTTGATAGTGAGCCTACGGGCAATGCTGTTGTACCGTCTCGTGAGCAATCAGTTGTGCCTTCTACACAGCCTGAAGCGCAAATGCGTTCACCTGAACCTGTCCGCGAAGAAAAACCGATTCAAGCTAAAACGGAAAAAACTGAACCTCAGGATACGGCAACACAGTCGAAGTTGGTATATAAAGCAACTAATAGTTCTGAGACACCAGGAATCCTATGGAGAATTCAGCTTGGAGCTTTTACAAGAGAAGAGAATGCGCTGAGATTGGTAGTGAGCTTACGGAAAATCGGTTTTGAACCTGCGTATGAAAAAGGAGAAAAGACGATCCGCGTTGTATTACCAGGTATACGGCCATCTGATATGAAACGGGTAAAAGAAGCTCTTAATAGAGGTGCTTTCACTGATTATATTATTCGACAGGAAGGTTGGGAATAACATACTAAAAACGTAGTTAATGAAAAGTAACCATGGCTTGCAGGGCATTTGGTTACTTTTTTGAATTTATGGGCACTTTATTTCTTTTTAATTCTTATGCGTAAAAAAAATCAGATAGTATTAATAACAGTTACTATGCTATTGTGCAGTTGGAATGGTTTCTGTGCAGTGCCGTTGATGCTCGGTATAGACCGGATAGCAGAATATGCACCTCTTTTTAGGGGAAAACGGGTAGGGCTTATTACCAACCAAACTGGCATCAATACTGAAGGCGTCTCTTCGGTAGCGGTATTAAAACACCATGCAAATCTTGTGTGTCTGCTATCGCCGGAACACGGATTATATGGATATGCTCGCGAAGGCGCCCTTATCAGTGATTCCGTTGAGGATAAGAGTAGTATTCCGATATATAGTTTATACGGCAAAACCAAGCGGCCTTCCAAGGCAATTCTTGATACTGTTGATATTCTGTGTTTTGACATTCAAGATGTTGGTGCGCGATTTTATACCTATATTTATACAATGGCTTATGCAATGGAAGAGTGTGCCCGCTACCATAAGACTTTTGTCGTATTCGACCGGCCTAACCCCATTGGGGGGCGAGCCGTTGAAGGGAATATCCTTGAGCTTGAATACCGGTCCTTTACCGGATATTTTCCTATTGTGCAACGGCATGGTATGACTGTGGGAGAGCTCGCTCTGCTTTTTAATAAAGAATACGGTATTAATTGTAATTTAACGGTTATTCCTATGAAAAATTGGGATAGAGCTGCCTATTTTGGGGAGCTCCCTTTAATTTGGGTTCCTCCTTCACCGAATATTCCTTCTTGTTCAACGGCTCTCGTTTATGTTGGTATGTGCCTGTTTGAGGGAACTAATGTTTCTGTGGGGCGGGGTACTGCAATGCCGTTTCACTACCTTGGTGCACCATTTATTGATGGAAATCAGGTAGCGGATAGGCTGAATGCATATGGGCTCAGAGGTGTTCATTTTTTACCGGTAGTTTTTGAACCGGCATTGTCGCTGTATAAGCAATGTGTATGCCGCGGCATTCACATTGCAGTTACCGACCACAATGCATTTGAACCGGTAAAAACAGCGATATGTATTTTTTACTTGTTAAAAGAGCTATATCCTGATGATTTTAAAATAAATGCTGCGGGCAAAAAATACTGTGGATTACATCTGTTAACCGGCTGTAGTTATTTAACGGATCCAGCAAAAACAGCCGGCGACTATTTTTCGCGTATGGAGCGAGAAGGCAGCGCTTTTAACAAAATACGGCAACAATATCTGTTGTATTAGATGCAGAGTACTGTTATGTCACTGCTAATTGTTACGGTTGGGAAGGTTTGCTAGCTGCTCAGCCGCTTGATTTCTGCTATTTTGTCACGGATAACGGCGGCTTCTTCAAATAACAGCATATCAGCGTACTCAGCCATTTGCGTTTCTAATCTTTTAATGAGTTTTTTGCGATCAGCCGGATTGAGTATGTTAAAGCTGTTAATCAAAGGCTGTGTTTCTGCAGCAGCAGCTCCTTTTTTGATTTCTGCTTCGCGTACAAGAATATCTGCAATTGATTTTTTAATGGTTTGTGGTGTTATGCCGTGCTCTTTATTGTATGCTTCTTGAACGGAGCGGCGGTATGCAGTTTCTTCTATGGTTGCTTTCATGGCGTCGCTCATTCTATCTGCGTACATAATAACTGCACCGTGCGCATTACGAGCTGCTCTTCCTACAATTTGAATGAGGCTTGTAACAGAGCGTAAAAAGCCGATTTTATCTGCATCGAGAATACCGATAAACGATACCTCAGGAAGATCAATGCCTTCCCGTAATAGATTAATGCCTATCAATACATCAAATTCACCTGCACGGAGGCCTTTTAAAATTTCAACACGTTCGATAGTTTCAACTTCGCTATGAATATATTTTACTTTTAAACCTAATTCAGTAAGATAATCAGTAAGATCCTCCGCCATTTTTTTTGTCAGGGTAAGAATAAGAGAGCGTTCGTCTTTGGCAATACGCTTGCGTACCTCTCCATAGATATGCTCCATTTGACCTTCGGTAGGATGTACGGTAATCAGCGGGTCTAAAAGACCGGTAGGGCGGATAATTTGTTCAACGATGCGGGTAGAATACTGGATTTCCTTTGGGCCGGGCGTCGCTGAGACAAAGATGGCTTGGTTCAACATCTTTTCAAACTCATTTATTTTTAAGGGACGGTTGTCGAGCGCACAAGGAAGTCTAAAGCCGAAATCTACCAGATTTTGCTTTCTGCTGCGATCCCCTTCGTACATAGCGCCGATTTGAGGGAACGTAACATGACTTTCATCCATAAAAAGGAGAAAGTCTTTTGGAAAATAATGAAAAAGAGTTGCAGGTGGCTCCCCCTGTTTTCTATTCGCGATGGGCGCTGAATAGTTTTCTATTCCTGGGCAATAGCCCATTTCTGCGAGCATTTCGATGTCATATTCCGTACGTGTTTTTAATCGCTCCGCTTCCAAGAGCTTGCCTTGCGCTGTTAATACCTGTAAACGGGCATCAAGCTCTTTTTTTATGCGTTCAAGCGCATTGGGGATAGCATCCTCTGGTAAAACAAAATGTTTAGCCGGGTATACGGATAATTCTTCATATTCTTGACTGACCACTCCTGTAAGCGGATTAAAGCGGCGGATGCGTACGATTTCTTCCCAATCGAATTCAATGCGGTAGGCTTCTTCCATGTAGGCAGGGAAAATTTCCATTACGTCGCCTTTTGCCCTGAAGCGTCCTCTTTCAAGCACTGCATCATTCCGTTCATATTGTAAATGAATAAGTTGTTTTTTTAACACATCGGGATCGATGATTTGGCCTTTTTCTATCGTAATGCGCAAATCCCGCCATGATTCCGGTAAGCCTAAACCGTAAATGCAGGAGACGGTAGAAACGACAATAACATCCCTCCGCTCCATTAAGCTGAATGTTGCCGATAGCCTGAGCCTGTCTATCTCATCGTTAATTGAGGCGTCTTTTTCGATATACAGATCCCGTGCCGGTACATAGGCTTCAGGTTGATAGTAATCGTAATATGACACGAAATATTCAACGGCATTTTCAGGGAAGAACCCTTTAAATTCACGATATAATTGTGCAGCAAGTGTTTTGTTGTGACTGATAATAAGAGTAGGCTTTTGAACTGCCTGAATGATATTTGCCATAGTAAACGTTTTACCTGAGCCTGTGATTCCTTTGAGTGTTTGAAAGCGGTCTCCTGCTTGTACTCCTTGAGCTAATTGGGTAATCGCTGCCTCTTGGTCGCCAGCAGGTGTATAATCTGCAATAAGCTTAAAACGTTTCATTTGGGTGCTCCGTATATAAAAACAGGTATGTGTATATTATAACAATTTTTTTGGAATAAGTGTATTATATGATGTTGTTGGGAGCCGTTAGGTTAAATGCAGCTGCATGATAAAACTCGAGATGCACTTTATAAAAAATCTTGCCGTTTTGATTATTTTTTTGTATGTTTATAGTAAACCTGTTCAAAAACGGAAGTTTCCGAATAGGTTTAGTGGTTACCTATAAAATATCTATTTAGATACTATTTAATTTGAAGGAGTTATAGTAAAATGGCTAAACAATTGCTCTTTAACGAAGAAGCCCGTAAAAGTCTGCTATCGGGTGTTGAACAAATTTCTAATGCAGTAAAAGTAACATTGGGTCCAAAAGGACGCAATGTTTTGCTTGATAAAAGTTTTGGCGCCCCGACTGTTACAAAAGACGGGGTATCAGTTGCTCGCGAAGTTGAATTAGAAGATCCATTTGAAAATATGGGGGCACAGCTTTTAAAAGAAGTTGCGACCAAAACCAATGATGTTGCGGGAGACGGTACCACAACAGCAACCGTGCTCGCCTATTCAATGGTTCGGGAAGGATTAAAAGCTGTTGCAGCGGGTATAACTCCGTTGGCGCTCAAACGTGGTATGGATAAGGCTGTTGCAATTGTTGTAGAAGACATTCAAAAAAATGCTCAGAAGATTAAAGGTTCAGAAGAAGTTGCTCACGTTGCATCTGTTTCTGCGAACAATGATGAAGAAATCGGTAAAATTCTTGCTGATGCCATTGCGCGAGTGGGTAAAGACGGCGTTATTGACGTAGGAGAAGCTCAAACGATGGAAACCGTAACCGAATATGTAGAAGGTATGCAGTTTGATCGCGGGTATATTTCGTCGTATTTTGTTACAGACCGCGACCGTATGGAAACAGTGTATGAAAATCCCTATATTTTAATTCATGATAAAACAATTTCCACTATGAAGGATTTGCTGCCACTTTTAGAGAAAGTTGCACAGTCAGGTCGTCCCTTGCTGATTATTGCAGAGGATATTGAGGGTGAAGCCCTTGCAACCTTAGTGGTCAATAGTTTGAGAGGTGCTCTTAAAACCTGTGCGGTGAAAGCACCTGGTTTTGGTGACCGCCGTAAGGAAATGCTTGAAGATATCGCTATTTTAACGGGCGGGCAGGTTATTTCTGAAGAACTTGGTTTGAAGCTGGAAACTGCTGATCTTTCACAGCTTGGTCAAGCTAAAAGCGTAAAGATTGACAAAGAAAATACCACTATTATTGATGGAGCCGGTGCAAAGGAACATATTAGTGAACGTGTTGCACAAATTAAAAAACAAATTGAAAATTCAACGTCTGAGTACGATACGGAAAAATTGAAAGAGCGTCTTGCAAAACTCGCTGGCGGGGTTGCGGTTATCAAAATCGGTGCAGTAACAGAAGTGGAAATGAAAGAGAAAAAGCACCGTGTAGAAGATGCTTTGAATGCTACGCGTGCAGCAATTGAAGAAGGCATCGTTGCAGGAGGTGGGCTCGCGCTTATTCAAGCCGGTGCTTCGCTTGATAAAGCAGATGTATCAAAGCTCACCGACGATGAAAAAGCGGGCTTTAAAATTGTAAAGCGGGCGCTTGAAGAGCCGATACGTCAAATTGCGGAAAACGCAGGCGTTGACGGTGGTGTGATCGCTGAAAAAGCGAAAGAGAAACCTGGTATCGGTTTTGATGCTGCAAAAATGGAATGGGTTGACATGATAAAGGTTGGTATTATTGACCCTGCAAAAGTTACCCGTTCTGCACTGCAAAATGCTGCCTCTGTTGCGAGCCTCTTGCTTACTACCGAATGCGCTATTACTAACATTCCCGAAAAGCATCCTCCGGCAGGGCCTTCCCCTGATATGGGCGGTATGGGCGGTATGTATTAATTTCGTTATCTTAAGATACTTGCATTTTTTGTTATTTATGATATAATACCGCTTTGCTTTGTTAGTTAAAATAATGAGGTAAATGAGCTCTATAATTCTTGAAGAAAGACAGTCTTAAATCTTTATGAAGACTGTCTTTCTTATGTATCACTTGTAAAGCAGGTTTGGCATGCTTGCAAACGTGATAAAAAATTCAAACTCACTAAATACTACACATAAAGAAGTTTATGCGAAATATAAAAATATTGATATCCTATGTGAGGGGGCAATTACATATATATGGGCTTGCCTTTATTTTTACAATCCTTTCACAGATTATTGTTGCAACGGAGCCGCAACTTATTAAGATCACTATTGATTCAGTTATTGGGATAGCTCCTTTACCCAAAAGCTGGATTGGTTATTGCGTTGCACTCTTTGCCCCTTATTTACATGAAGTAAGCGGGCTTTTGATCATGGCAGGTTTTATTATTGTGTTTTCTCTTTTACGAGCCCTCTTTACATTCGCCAGGATAACTATGGCAGGTATTGCAACGGAGCGTTCAATCAAAGCGCTCAGGAACCGGTTGTATAATCATATTCAGCTTTTGCCGTATGCGTATCATGCAAAGACAAAAACGGGTGATTTGATTCAACGGTGTACTTCTGATATCGATACCATCCGTATGGCTCTTTCTTCTCAGATACTCGATGCAACGAGTGCTGTTTTTTTTATTAGCTATGCAGTGTATGTGATGGGGCAGTTACAGATCCGCCTTATGGTTATTTCATTGATAGGAATGCTTATAACATTTGGTATATCAGCAGTATTTTTTTCTTGGCTGCGGAGAGAGTTTAAAAAGGCGACAGAATATGAATCCGCGATGACAACGGTTATTCAAGAAAATTTGACTGGTATACGGGTGGTAAAAGCGTTTACCCGTCATCCGTATGAAATTGATAGGTTTACGAAACGCAGCGAAGTATACCGTAATCAAAACTTAAAAATTGCTACGGGGTATGCCTGGTTTTGGGCAATTTCTGATGGTGTTTGGCTATGGCAAGTATTCGGTACTATCATTTATGGAAGTATACTCGCGTATCGTGGTAGTATTTCTGCAGGCGATTTAGCAGCCTTCATTTCCTACACGGTAATGATTACAGGACCTGTTCACAGCTTAGGTAGGACTATCAGTGCTATGGGGAAAGCTTTGGTATCGGTCAATCGGCTTGAAACAATCTTACATGAGCAGCCTGAAGTTCTTTTCCCTACAGATAAAAAACCGTCCATTACGGGCGATATTGTTTTTCATGCCGTTTCATTTGCCTACCCTGAATCCAAGGATCGCCCTGTTTTAGAGAATATTTCTTTTTCGATTAAAAGCGGGCAAACACTTGCTATCATAGGGCCGACAGGTTCCGGAAAAAGTTCTCTAGTGCATCTACTGAGCCGTCTGTATGAGTATGATTCCGGCTCAATTACGGTTAATGGGGTAGAGCTCAATACTATTGATAAAGGCTGGATACGGTCTCAAATAGGGCTCGTTTTGCAAGAGCCTTTTTTGTTCAGTAAGACAATTATGGAAAATCTTAAACTCGCAGCGCCTGATGTTGATGAGTCTGTAGCACAGTATTATGCAACAATTGCCTCACTTGACAGTGAAATTAGTCATTTTGACCAAGGATACGCAACAATGGTCGGGGAGCGTGGAGTTTCACTTTCAGGAGGCCAAAAACAGCGGCTTGCGATAGCGCGCACCCTTGTGAAAGACCCTGCCGTGCTCATCTTTGATGATTCTCTTTCTGCTGTGGATACTCAAACCGATAGCAATATCCGCCGCGCCTTAAAAGCGGAAAAAGGAGGTAAAACAGTCATTATTATTTCGCATAGAATTGCTACCGTTTGTGATGCAGATAAAATTATTGTGCTTGAGCATGGGACAATTACTCAGGAAGGCACTCATGCAGAACTTATTGTACAAGAAGGCTTGTATAAAAGGATTTATGGTATTCAAGCGGCGATGCACGATCCTATTCAGTAATCCAAGGAGCCTCGTTTGTTTATGGAAGACTTTGATGTAAATAGTAGCAACAAAAAATTGAACGCTGGTATATGGAAAAAAGTTTTTAAAGAGTTTTTTCATTTTAAAGCAACATTTATAAGCTGTATTGTGCTAGGTGGAATAGCCGGCAGTTTAGGTGTCGTACAGCCGAAAATGATAAAATATGCTCTTGATGTATTTGTAAAAGAGCGAGATCTGACCGCTTTTATACCTTTTGTTATTTTTAGTATTGGTTTTTCATGCTTAATTGTCTTGCAGACTTTTGTTTTAACTAAAATGATATCAGGTTTGGACATTCAGATGTGTCATAGGCTGCGGACGCAATGCTTTATTAAATTGCAGTCGCTTTCACTTTCGTTTTATGATAAAAATGCAGTAGGTTGGCTTATGGCCCGCATGTCATCGGATATCAATAAGCTATCAGATATTGTTTCTTACGGTGTTATGGATATTTTTTGGGGAGTTTGCGTGATAATTGCGATCACTCTTGCTATGTTGGGTGATAGTGTAAAACTTGCGTGCATTACATTGGTAAGTATTCCGCTCATATTTTTGGTTACCTTTTATTTACGGAACAAAATACTCAAGATACAAAGAACGATACGAAAACTGAACTCACAGTTGACTGCCACATATAACGAAGACATTCAAGGGGCTAAAACAACCAAAACCTTAGTGCGTGAACAGTATAATGCAGAAGAATTTTTAACAAAAACCGAAGGTTTAAAACGGGCGTCTATTAAGGGGCTACTCATATCATCACTGCTTATGCCAGCAGTACAATGTATCAATTCTATTGTCACTAGTCTATTGGTTGTCTCCGGCGGCAGCAACGTATTAGGAGGGACTATTAGTATTGGCTTATTAGTTGCCTTTTTTTCTTATGTTAGGAGTTTAAATATGCCATTGATAGAAGCGGCTGATCTTTTTAGCGAATTCGTTTCGGTTCAAGCTGCCGCCGAGCGTATTTTTGGTCTTTTGGCAGAAAAATCCGATATTCAGGACAAGGCCGAAGTAATTAAAAAGTATGGGACAGGCTTGTATCCTACCGATGTGCCTCGCCCATTGATAAAAGGCACTGTAGAATTTAAAAATGTGTCTTTTTGGTATAAAGAAGAAGAACCTATTTTATGTAATTTTAATCTATCAGTGCAGGCGGGACAAACGATTGCACTTGTTGGTGCAACGGGTGCTGGCAAGTCCACGATCGTTAATTTATTCTGCCGCTTTTATGAACCTAAAAGCGGCAGCATTCTCGTAGATGGAATTGATTACACTGATATGCCTGAAAACTGGATCCATGAGCATCTAGGCTATGTGCTCCAATCCCCGCATCTTTTTTCCGGTACTATTGCTGAAAATATCCGCTATGGCAATCTTGAAGCATCGGAGGAAGATATTATAAAAGCTGCAACAATAGTAGGGGCCCATGATTTTATTACCACTATGGAAAGCGGCTATGAAACGCAGGTGGGGGAAGGAGGAGGTCTTCTCTCAACGGGGCAAAAACAGCTTATTTCTTTTGCACGGGTACTGGTACGCAATCCGCGTCTTTTTGTGTTGGATGAGGCAACTGCCTCTATTGATACTGAAACAGAGCACAAAATCCAAAAAGCAATTGCAACAGTTCTAGCGGGTCGTACTTCGTTTGTTATTGCGCATCGGTTATCAACAATCCGCAATGCCGATAAGATTCTCGTAATAGAAAAAGGTGCTATCGTTGAATGCGGCAACCACGCAACGTTAATGCAGCAAAAAGGGGCTTATTACCGTTTGTATACACAGCAATTTGTGAGTGAACAGCAATCAACAATTCCACAGCAGAACGTTGGAGTAGTAAATCATTAAACCGTCCGCACGAATAATCATTACATATTGTAAGTAGCTATGTACCTCTAAAAACCTTATGGGATTTTTAGAGGTGCCTTATTGTGTTAAATTTTAAATTGCTCAATAGCTTTTACAAGTGTTTCAATACTTTGTTTATTGGTTTGACTGATATTGCTGACATCTTGCATTGCATTAGTAATTTCAACAGCACCGGCTGTCATTTCATTCATACTGTCTGCTATTACTTGCGTAAGGCCATCGAGTTTCTTCATTTCAGCAGCTACTCGTTCTCCGCCTTTGAGCATTTCCTCAGCCCCTGCTTGTACTTCGGTTGTAATTGAATTAATATCTCGAATAGCAGAAAGTACTTCTTCACTGCCGTGGCCCTGTTCTTGCATAGCTGAGGTGATGGTGGAACTCATGTCTTTAACTTGACCGGTAAGGCTAAAAATAGTATTAAATTTTTCTTCAGCAGTTGTTGCAGAGGACGAAAGTGTAGCAATTTCTCCACTTAATGCTTTGAGCGTCTCCCCGATAGTTTTTCCTTGAGCACTTGATTCTTCTGCGAGCTTTCTAATTTCATCAGCAACAACAGCAAAACCTTTACCGGCTTCTCCTGCATGAGCTGTTTCGATAGCTGCATTCATTGCAAGCAGGTTCGTTTGGCTTGCGATATGCTGAATAACATTACTTGCTTCGATTAACCCGCCTGATTCTTCTGCTATTTTTTGGGTTACTGTATTAGATGTAACAACCGTTTCTTTACCGTCAGCAGTTGCGCCGGCGAGCGTTTGAATGACACTATCTGTTTTTTTAAGGGTATCACTAATCGAAGCAATATTAGCGACCATTTCCTCGATGGCTGAAGAAGAAAGCGCTACGCTTGAGGCTTGGGTGTCAATACGGGAAGTCAACTGATGAATAGTACGGATAATTTGTTCCATGGTCGCTGCTGTTTCGCTTACACTCCGAGATTGTGTAACAGTTTGTTGTTTAACACTACTAATATTTGCACTAATTTCATGTACAGCACTTGCTGTTTCAGACATATTATTAGCAAGATCATTGCCAATTTCTTGCATGCGATCTGTATTTTTGTCTACTTCTTGCATTGCTTTTCCTATTTTATCAATAGTTTCGTTGAAGTATGCAGATAAATCAGTTATTTCGTTATTATGCCGTAATGGTAAACGGACCGTTAAATCTCCTTCTCCCTGTGCAATATTTTTAAGGGCATCAACGGCGGCATTAATCGGTTTCACTATTTTCAAAGCGGTTATTAACACAATGAAAAGAGAAACAATTACGATGCAGACGCCCACGAACCGCATTGATATACGCATCGTATAGATACTTCCCATGAATTCATTCACAGGGGCTCTAATGATAAGTGTCCAGTTGCGTGTTTTTAAACTTGCAAAAGATGCAATTATTGATATATTTTTGAATTCATAAAAACTAACGTCTTGCTCAACTGCTAGTGCATGTTTTAAAAAGTTAGCAGTTGATACCCAGGAAGGATCTTGTTTCATTTTTTCTATTGGATTTTCTTGTTGAACAACGAGATTAAAATCTTTATGTGCGATAACAGTTCCCGTGGCTCCAATAATATAGCAGTTACCTGTTTTTCCAACAACTATATCGTCGATTTCGCGTGAAAGTATCTTGCCATCGATTGAAGCGGCAAGGATACCGATAACAGTATTGTTATCACCATAAATGGGAACTGCTACTGTTATATCACAATCTCCTGTTGCACGCGAAACACGGGGCTCTGCGATAAATCGCTGCCCTTTGGAAGCGGATAGGTACCAGTCTCTGTCGCTAATATTACTGGTGTTTCCATTGGCTTCGTACCGAATACCCTGTAAATCACAAACACCGAACAGATTAATATCTTTGTTGCGTTTTGCTTCTCCCTCAAGATGTTGCGCCTTTTCTTTATAAGATAATGATGTATCCCGCAAAATGGGGTTTCGCGCTATTCCTTCTATAAATTGAAAAAAAGCAGTTAATCTACTGTCAACAATTTCCGCTGTATCTTTTGCTTTTTCTAATAATTGTACTTCAATTTTTGCTGTTACTGCATTCTGCGCTATGCGCACTGCGAGGATTCCTAGAGTAAGTAGCGCGCTGATCATGAGTATACTGAAAATTACTAATAACTGGGTACGGATTGAAAAACGCCTATTAGCTCTTCTGATTACTGTTGCCTGCTGCGGTGTAGAGAAATTATCCATGTCTCTCAAGCTCCTTATAGATATTGGGTATTGCTGATTAATGTATACATGGCTGAGTAAGTCAATAATATACAATATAGTTTACTAGATATCTCAAAAACAGATAGTTTTAGAGACATATCTAGTATATCACGTTATCAGAAAAAAAACCATATTTTTATAGGCAGTTATGCGAGAATTATCTCAGTTTAAGGGCCTTTTACTTTTGCACGTATTCAATGGCATTTTGAGCAGCGTGCATTTTGGTGAAGTATATTCCCAATGTAAAATACAGAAACAGAAATAACAATAAAAGGCCTATATTTTTCCAGTCAATTTTAGACATGGTTGCAGCAAACTCATTGGCTTGCACAAAATAGTAGGTGGGAAAAAACCGTGCAATAGTGAGTATCGATGAAGGTAAATACTCTTGTGCTATAAAGATGCCTGAAATAAATGCAAGGGATAGGGGCAAAACAGTTCCGATTATCGCCATCAGGGATCCTTTTTTGAGTATAGTATTGAGCATAAAGGTAAAACTTAAAATAACCGCTGCGTAGATGAGTGTATGTATAATGTGGGGAAAAATTAGTGCAATATTCAGATGCCCTCTATTTAAAAGAAATGCAAAACCGATAAGTACAAACAAGAACATAAAAACCACGGTTAGCTGCGCTGCAAAGGTTTCACATGCAAATCTCAGCGTTGAAAGAGGAGCGATAGTGTTTCGTATCCGTATTCTGGAATCGTTGAGCTCAAGCATTGCCCAACCGATTGAGTTAAGGATAATGGAAAAAATAGTCCAGCTGAGAAAATTAAAGAATACGGTAACCCATCGTAGTGCATTCGTATTTTTCTCGTTCTTGGTCAGGATCATGTTAGTTTTTACCGCCAATGTTTGGTGCAGTTTTTCAAAATTAATGGAGCCTTCAGCTTTTTTGAGTGCAGATGCGAATAGTAAAAACTTTTGGATTTGTAAATCAAGGTAAAATGCAGCTTCCCTTCGATCGTCTTTAAAACTGATAATGCCTTTTTTCCCTTCATCAAGGAGCCGATCAAGCTGTTGGTCTATGATAATGCCGGCATGAATTTTTGCTAGTGATATATCTTTTTTTAGGGTACGCAAGATGGCTTCATCGTTTCCGTGTTCTGAGCTCAATAACGTTATTTTGTGTATAGTTTGCAAGTAGGCAATTAAATGCCGAGACAGTTCGGAGTCGGCCTTATCTACTATACATATTTTTAGCGGTGTTTCAGTAAACCGCTGACGGTGCTCTTGCTGCGGCTGCAATGAAGTATAACTGAGTATTAAAAAAATACAGAGGTACATAAGTGCTGAGCTTTTTTTCTCAAAAATAATATGTAAAAAATTTTTATAGACTATCATAGCATACCTTCCGTGAATTTAAAAATGCAATACATAAGCATATGCCTATAAAACCCGTATACACTGCTAAAAAGGGAACAATCAAGCTATATTCTTGTAATATGTTAATATTGTAGAGATTGCCCGTTAATAATGAGATGGGATTTAGGATTTCTAAAATTGGTACGGCAGTGTCTATTGCTATTTTTATAGATGGGTTTATCATTCCTGCTAAAAAAGATAAGGCAAGCGAAGTAAAGACACAGAATATTGTTTTTGTGAAGGGGGTGCCTATGGGGATTGAACCAATGCATAACCCTAGAGAAGCGCCGAGTATATTTGCGTAAATTATAAGCAGTATAGTGGCGGTAAAATTGGTAATAAACGGTATTTTTAATATAAGTAGTACAAAGTAAACGTATAATAAGTTTGAAATTGTATTAAATACAATGCACATCAGCATTCTTGATACGTACGAGCGAAATCGTTTTACCGGAGAAGCGGAAAACCGCATTGCTAATTTTGAGAGATTGGCTTGGAGTGTATCTGCAATGCTTATGCCGCCGAACATAGCGTAAGTTGCAACCATAGCTAAAAGCGAATAAAACATTATCATAATAAAATTTTGTTGTTCATTTTTGTTTTCTATATAGTTTTTTTCATAATCAAAATATGTTATAGGGAGCCCTAACGCTACGGTTTGCTGTATTTGTTCTATTACGAGCTTTACAATATTCGCTGCGATGCCGTTTTCTCTCACACGAATTGAAAGATCATCTTGCACAAACGCCTGTATTTTTTTGGATTGAAGCAACGCATCGGCGTCGGCTGATTCGATGACGTGGGGATGTAAAATTTCGATATATGCAAGCGGTGCTTGTATGAGATTGTTTTGTGTTATACCGATATCGATATGCGGTTCTGTTATATTGGCGTTTGAAACAACGATAATAAAGTAGAGTGAGCTTAAAATAATAGGATAGAGGACGGTCCAAAACATACCATCAATCGACTGAAGCATACCGATAGTATAATATTTCATCTCGCGTAAAACACACTTCATGAGTCCCGCAGCTCCTTTCCGGTAAGGTTTAAAAATATATCGTTTAAACTTGGTAATTCTGAGTAAAGTTTGGTATACGCAAGATTGTTTTTGTTGATGAATAAAATAAGCTCATTTAAATTGTTGATTGAATTTTCAAAGGTAATGATAAATTCGTGCTCTTTTTGTACCGCCTCCAGTACATGAGGGAACGCTTTGAATTTTTCAAGCAGTCCTTCCGGTACTTCCAGTAACTCAATGATAACCTTTTCACTTGTGCGGATGAGTTTTTTTAGCTCGTCTAACGAACCGTTGGCAATATCTCGTCCGTTATCCATGATAACTATACGGCTGCAAAGCTCTTCAACTTCTTCAAGGTAATGGGTGGTGTAAATAATAGTGCTGCCGTTTTTTGCAAGCTCTTTGATACCTGACAAAATAAAATTGCGGCTTTGGGCGTCAACGGCTACAGTCGGCTCGTCTAAAAAAATAATTTCAGGTTTGTGGGCAATACCGCAGGCTATGTTGAGCCTTCTGAGTAGTCCTCCGGATAATTTTTTTGCTTTATATCCTACGTAGCCGGAGAGCCTTACAAATTCAATCGCTTCTTGTACGAGCTGTTTCCGCTTTTGAGTGTCTGCAATATATAAACCGCAAAAATAGTCGATATTCTGCAGTACCGTAAAGTTGTAAAAAAGCGATACTTCCTGCGGTACGAGCCCTATTCTTTGTTTGATATCAAGGGCATTCGGGTACATCGGCTTACCGAATAGGCTGATTTCTCCTTTGCCGTATGTTAAAAGAGAAAGCATACAATTAATGGCGGTGGTTTTGCCGCAGCCGTTTGGTCCAAGGAGGCCTAGTATCTCACCTTTTTTTACGGTTAAATTGAAATGGTCTAAAGCTATCTTTTCTTTGTACCGCTTTACTAAATTGGTTACCTGTACAACTATATCGTCCATTGCAGTCCCCTCGGTGAAAGTTAATATGTATTTAATATAGTAGCTTTTTCTATAATAATGAAGTGATATTTGTCATATGCTGCCGGCACAGCTGGTGCGTATAGTAACGATAATGGTTTTGGCCTAATGCATTTGGTGCGTAGCGCCGTAATGTATACTATTTTTTCAAGTGCCGCACTATTTACAAGTTGCCGTTATTGCTATACTCTGGCATGCAAACTGGTAAAAATATGCTGTAGTACACCAGGGGGAGCCCTATGTTTTATGATAATAAACCTGCAAAGATTAGCCATTTTACTCGTCCGCATTTTTTTTCAGGCGGAAAAACAGCGGTATTACTCATTCACGGGTATACAGGATCGCCACGAGAGCTGTTTTGGCTTGGCACCCAGATTTATAGCGCAGGATATACGGTTTCTATTCCGCGCCTTCCTGGTCACGGTACTAACAAAGATGATTTTGTTGCAAGCGATTGGAAGGATTGGCTTCGATGTGTGTATGACGCATACATCAATTTGCAAGAATCCTACGAAACGGTGCATGTGGGCGGTTTATCGATGGGTGGGGTACTTACGGCTTTGCTTGCAGCAAGATTTAATCCTGAAAAAATTTTTTTATGCGCACCGGCTTTTGTCGCTTCTGATTCAAGGATTAAATTAACTCCATTTGTCAAATATTTTGTAAAAACGATAAAGGCGGATGGAAAGCCTTTTTATCCTGAACCTGAATTTTATGAGCTTGTAAAGGATTATTGTATTTATAACTATATTGATAAAGCAGCTGATTTATATACGCTGCAAAAAATGGCAATTAAGCAGTTGCCGAATATTCAGTCCAAGACACTCACGGTGCTTTCCAAAGCTGATCAATCGGTGCCTTTTAGAGAGAAAAAGTTAATAGATCGCTTATTGAAAGCTCCGAATGAGTACCTTATTCTTGAAAACAGCAGCCATATCGTTACTGATGATATCGATAGAGAGACGGTGGCGCAGCGGATTATTCAATTTTTGAAAAGCTAAAGGGAACCTCTAAAAACCTCAGTTTTTTAGAGGTGAGCTAAAAACTATTGATTGTGTTTAGGGAGGATGATGATGGATTTACAAAAAGGCATTGAAAAATATGTAGAGCTTATTTTAAAAGTCGGTTTACGGTTGAAGCAAGGTGATAAGCTACTGGTATTGGTGAGTGAGGATACGCTGCCGATGGTACGTGAGGTTACCAAACAGGCTTATCAGCTCGGTGTTACCGATGTTATCTATGATTTTTCAGATGATGCGATGACCCTTGCCCGGTTTCAGTATGGCGATGAAGCGGCGCTCAGCTATTTACCGCAATTTAAAATGGATTTTTTAGAGCAGGCATATAAGCATGATTACCATCGACTTGCTTTAGTAGCCCCTAATCCTGAACTGCTCAAGTCGGTTGATGCTAAAAAAATTGCCCACTGGCAAGCGATTTATGCAAAGGCTTATCAGCCGGTGATGCGGTATGTTATGGAAAACAGGGTAAAGTGGAATGTTGCGGCATATCCTTCAAAAGCATGGGCTCACGTGGTATTTCCTGATCTCCGTGAGGAAGAAGCGGTAGCAAAATTGTGGGAAACCCTTTTTGCTGTTACGCGGGTGAATACGGCGGATCCTGTTGCGGCGTGGGAACAGCATATTGACTCGTTAAAAAAGCATCAGGCCATCCTTAATGATATGCAATTTGAAAAATTGTTGTATACAGCACCGGGAACAAACCTCGAAGTGTATTTACCGGAAGGGCATGTATGGATGGGCGGAACAGCCGCAACAACCAAAGGCGATGTGTTTTTACCGAATATCCCAACGGAAGAAGTATTTTCTATGCCGCATGCCTATAAAGTAAATGGAACCCTGCGGGCAACAAAGCCGCTTGCGGTGCGGGGCAACATTGTAGACAGGTTCTCGTTTACCTTTAAAGATGGCAAGATTGTCTCGTTTGATGCAAAAGAGGGGAAGGACATCCTTGATGACTTAATACATACCGATGAGGGCGCCTGCCGTCTTGGTGAGGTTGCCTTGGTTCCCGATGATTCTCCCATTAGTAATACCAAGTTATTATTTAAAAATACGTTATTTGATGAAAATGCCTCATGTCATTTTGCGTTTGGGAATGCCTACAGCGACAATTTAAAGGGGAGCATATCCCTTACCGATGAACAAAAACAAGCGGCCGGTATGAATTCCTCGATGATCCATGTTGATTTTATGGTCGGCAGCACGGAATTATCAGTTGTTGGGGTAAAAAAAGACGGTACGCGGGTTCCGGTACTCGAAAAGGGAAATTGGGCCTTATAGCACGCTTTTGGGCGTAATCGGTTTATAACATAAAGGGATCGCCGTTTGCTAAAAGCAGCGTGCCCCTATTTGTTGTTCCTACTCTAAAGCCGATCAATTCCGGTTGAACTTGATGGTATGTATTGACACGAATAAATACTGGTACATATGCTGATAACGAATTTTTCATAAGCCTTTATGTATCAGTAACTTATGAAAAACATCGCAAAAGGACATACAAATGAATTGGAAACAGATATTATTAGGTAAAACAAAGAAATCGATGGTTTTGAATATAATTGCCGTCTTATTGCTTTTCTATGTCATTATTATTATGTTTTTTACCCAGTTATTTTTTTCTGAGAAACGAACTATCGGCAGTATTACTTTTTATAGCAATGATAAAAAAATGCTCGCCACTGATACACTACAGCAGATAGAAGATCAATTAAAACGTCTTCCCATGTATAATGAAGCACTACATTTGAATATCTTTTTTACCAGCTCGCGGGCAATGTATTACTCAATCCTTTGAACCGAACATCGTTCGCGAGCGCTTCTACATTTTTTAATTATAAAAGAATTATCGTTTCTAAAACCAATTTTGATACAGGTACCGTTGAAAATAATAAGCGAGAATGGAATACACGAGATATTACTTCGCTTATAATACATGAAAGTTGCCATTGTTATTTTGCAAAAATTCATTCATTGTTTACTCGCTTGAAAATGCCGGTTTGGAAAGAAGAGGGGCTTTGTGAATATTATTCAAATGGCAGTTCATATGATATAGAAAAAGGCTTTCACAATTTAAAAAATAATAGAGAAGATTCATCATTATCATATAAGTACTTCAAATACCGTTTCCTTGTATCGTATATGGCAAATATTGAAAAAAAGCAGCTAGACGCTATTATTAAAGACAAGAGAAACCTAGATGCACTGTATAAAGATGTCACACCATACATTACAGCAACGCCGATTGAAGAATTGATAGCGAAAATGAAATTCTAACGTGATTTTCAGCGCAGGTTAGATTACTCTGCCTATGGGCAAACAGGGTGTAGAACAGCCTTCGCATGCCTTCGATTAAAAAACCTCAAAAGCCATTACAAGAAGAAAACTTATTATATTCGCCAGGAGAATAGTATGAATACAGATAAAGCGAAAGAGCTATTATCGTTTCATTCGTGTAGAAATGAAGATTGCGATAATCCTAAATGGGAAAATGGATTTCTCGGAAGTTTGCGCCCGTTTAGAGGCAAATTGCACAAAGAAAATTTTATCGAAGTAATAGAATGCTTGAGAGCTTTGCAGGCGGAGATAGCAGCGCCTACTCTCGATAATACGCTTGTGTATGATATTATCAGTATTATTCATTCTACGCGAACGTGGATAGCTCCTAACGGAATGTTGAGTGAAAATCATCTATTGACAAAAGAACAAACAATGCATTTATCAACATGGGCAGATATTATCGAATGCTGTTTTTTGTTTTTGCTGGAGGGAGCAGAAGAAGAAGCCTTTATGGATTATGAAGACTATTGCCATGGCAGCTATTTAAAATGACTATCGCACAGATAAGGGGCTGTCCCAAAAGTATATTTCATCGTGATCTAGACCCGTGTCGTAAATATACTCATCTTTATCGAGGACTTCCGCGGTAATAATTCGAAAGCAATTACTATGTTTAGAGGGTATACAATGAAAAAACGTTTTTCTCTCCGCTTCAAACTTATTCTTATTTTTGGGCTATTGCTTGCAGTAGCGTCTCTTATTGAAGGTTTTCTTGCTGTCCAAACAGCGCGCAAAGCCGTAACCGAAAAAGTCGAGGCTCATTTGATTGACAAGGCGGCTGACGTTGCCGAAGTTATTGACGGGCAAGTTACTGCAATGTTTCAATTTTTAGAGGGGCTTGCTCGAATGCCGGTATTTAGGGACCCTGCGGTTTCTTATGCGGAAAAGCTCACCTTCTTGAAAAAAGAGGTTGCTTTCAATAACTTTTTGGTTGAAGCGGCCTGGTCGATGCACAAGGAAATATATATCATACACTGAATAAAGAAATAATTTCCGTGCGGGATAGAGATTGGTTCAAAACTGCTTTCGGCGGTGGCAAATCTGTTATGGAGCCGTACATTTCGCGTGCTACCAATAAGATGATTATCACGTTTTTGCAATCCCTATTTACGGCAATAACCATAATGTAACCGGTGTTTTGGCTGTTGCAACGGCGAGTAAATGGCTTACCGATCAAATTGACGATATTACCGTTGGTAAGACAGGATATTGTTACATTCTAGGTCTTACAGGGACAATCATTGCACATAAAAATTTCAACCTAGTAGAACAACTATGGAATACAGTAGAACAAGCCAAAAGCGACGCATCTATGCAATCGACTGCCGTTTTTGAAAAAATGGCAGTCGGAACTGGTACCTCTTCGGTCGGCTATTACAAATACAAAGGCATCCACAAAATCGCTTCATATGCAGGCATAAAAACTACCAATTGGACGGTCATTATAAATGCCCCGTCTAATGAATTCATGGGAACAGTCAACACCTTGCGCCTTTCAATGCTTAGTATCGGTGCAATCATTTTAATGATTGCGCTTATTATCGTATATCTCATTGCCCGTGCCATTGTAAAGCCGATACAAACTGCTGTTTCCGCTTTGCGGAATATTGCACAGGGCGAAGGAGACCTAACCGTCCGGCTGCCGGTACACGGTAATGATGAAA
>JBQNBR010000014.1:0-31846 GCA_052169815.1 Treponema sp. | reverse complement strand
TGTTGATTAGTTACTACACTTTATTCTTAAAAAACTATCTAATGCAGGGTTCCCTGATGTTCATTTTTCAGGGCTGTTCCCTTTTTTTGTAAAGTATAGTATACTGCCTCAATGAAATATGGTAACGGCTATGACCTCGATGCAGTAGCCTTCGATATCGACGGAACCTTGTATCCATCATGGAAAATGACGCTCCAGTGTATTCCCTTTGCTTGTAGACATATGCGCTTCATGTATGCTTTTAAAAAAGTACGCCGCCTCTTACACGAACGGAGCGCAGCACAACCGGAGGTACTCTTTGACGACCTCGTTGGGATGCAGCAAAACTTAATGGCAGAACAGCTCGGTATTGCTCCCGATGAAGCAGGCCGCTTTATTCGTGAAAACATTTATCAAGGCTGGCGAACATATTTTGCACGCATCAAGCCGTACCCCTATGTACACGAAACCATACACAAACTTAAAGCTGCGGGCTTAAAAATCGGCATTTTGTCCGATTTTCCTCCTGAGCAAAAAGGTACACTCTGGGGGCTTTTGCCCTTATGCGACAGTGTAATCGGATCTGAATCCGTGGGCGCGCTCAAACCGTCTCACGTTCCTTTTATGCGCTTGGCCGAAAGCCTTGCCGTACCCTGTGAACGCATATTATATGTCGGCAATAGCGAAGCCTACGATATTGCAGGAGCCGCAGCCGTCGGCATGAAAACTGCCTATATTCGGCATCCTGCAGCGGGTTTATTAGGAAAAAAAATGCAGAAAGCTGATATTTCGTTTTCAAACTATCGTCAATTTTTGCAAATTATGTTATAGTTGGATTTATTGAGAACCTCGAAAAACTCAATCCTATTGGCTGGTTCTGTAAGGAAGTGATTATCATATCCGCTAAGGCGGATTACGAAACAGTTTTTTGAGGTTTTTCTTAGATTTATTTGCGATGTTTTTCATAAGTCATTGGTATATAAAGACTTATGAAAAACTCGGCGGGCATCTTTAAAAATCAAACAAGGTTTTTAGAGATGCCCTATTATATTTTAAGTAAGGGTGGAACTTAGAATGAACATTATCTCATCGGTTATAGCGTTTGCACTTTCGCTTGTCACGATATTGCTGTTTAGACAAGCGGATAAAAGCAGCCGTTCAATTGAAAAGGCAAAAAAATACGGAGATCGTGTAAAAGACGACATTGAAGGATTTGTCAAACAAAGAACTGAGAATTTGCGGAACGCTGCCATAGAACTTGATGCCAAGCTGTCGCAAGCTATTGCAGCAGTGAATAAACTGGATTCAGTGTACAACGACTTTATGAAAAAGTCCGATATGCTGGCAACTCACTTTGCTTCTATCGAAAATATTGAAAAAACGGCCGGTGATGCAGAGCACACCATTCATACGGTGATGGATATGACTGCACTTGCAGAAAAAAATCTTGCACGGGTTAGTAAAGAATCAGATTTTATCGATTCGCTTGCAAAAAAAATTGCAGAAGTCCATAATGAGCTCGCCTATGTTTCCAAAGTTATTCCGGAAATGCAGGACACTTTTAGAAAGCAAAATGAAGAATCCCTGCAAACGGTATCAGAACGGCTCAACGGAGACTTTGATAAAACCATCACCGCTTTTGAAAACAGAGTTGCAAGCGCGCAGAAAAAAAGCGAAGACCTGCTTGCCGTTACCTCAATTCAGTTAAACGATCTTTACAAAAAAGCCTTTACGGAAGCGAGTAAAAAAGCGGAAACACTCGAGGACGCTACTTTCACTCGTTTGAAGGAAGAAAGCGACGATCGGTTCGATCGATATAAGCGCGAATTCGATGAGACCACTGCTTCACTTGAAAAGCAAATTACAACCGGCTTATCAGACCTGCAAATACTGCTGGAAAGTTCTAAAAACAGTTGGAACTCTGAATCGGAAAAATTTGAAACTACTATGTACAGCAAAATCAATAACGTAGAAACTGCTTTAAATTCACGCATTGCCAACGTTCAGCAAAATATGAGTGAAATTGAATCGGCGGTATATACCAAAAATACACAGCTGACCGATCAGCTCGGCCGATTCGAAAAAGTAGCAAAGGAAAAAATAGAAGAAGTAGAAAAAAATATTGACCGGATGCTCATGGGTATTACCAAAACAGCTGATACCAAATTCGATGAGTATAAAAAACAAGCTGATTTTTACTACACCAAATTTGACACATCGATTGCAGGCGTTACCCAGCTTTCTGATGAAATGCAAAAAGCGTACCAAACGGTTAAAGACGATATTCTCCGTGACTTCGGAAAATATACCGCTATTATTCAGGAAAAGTACGCTGATTTTGAAAAACACTTTGCTACCCAAACGGTACAGCTGGATGAAAAATTAAACGATGTAACGGAAAAACTAGCCCGCTTACGTGAAGATTCATATACGGCAGTCTCTGAAAAATTGCAAACCTTTGAATCGGATTTCCTTGCAGAATTAACACGCTGCAGCGACGGATTAACGGCAGATATAGAAAAACTGCAAAACGACGTTGCCGAACGGCTTACGCTCATGGGCTCCGAAAGCGAATCTGCCCGAAAAGACTTGGAAGACCAATACAAGCGCGATCTTAAAACGCGGCTGCAGCAGCTTACCGAAGAATCAAAAACTCATTTTACTAAACTGAAAGACCAAGTTCTGGTTATTGAAAACACGCTACAGCAGCGCATTACTTCGAGCAATGAAGAGCTGTTAAATTATAGCGGACAGTTCAAAGCGCAAATTGAGCAAACCAAAGAAAAGGTTCATTTGCACATGCAAAATGAGCTATCAGCGATTAAACTGAACCTGCAAGATTCTTTACGTAAACAGAGCGTAGAAGTTGAAAACGGTACAAAAGAAATCCAGTTATGGATGGAAACCATGAAGCAAGAAGCCGATGACCAAGCGGAAATGCTTCGCGGCGCTTTTGAAACGTGGAAAACACGCAATAACGAGCAGATCACCGAAGCGCAAACCTTGCTCAATGAAAAGATTGTGCATTTTGCCGGCATAACTGACAGCGCCATTGAAAAAATCAATGAAAAATACCAAGCGCAATACAAAGAGTTCTCAGCAAAAGGCGAAGAATCGATTAAAACAGCACAACAAAAGATAAGCGATCTGAATGCCAAAATAGTAACCGCGCAAGAAACCTTCACGAGCCAAATACGCGAAGTAACCGATACCTTTAATAAAACCGCTGATCAATTAACCGGCGCGCTTGATAAAAAGAACACCGAAGCTACTGCAGAAGCCTCGCGCTCTCTGGATGCCATCAGGGTGGTAGTGCAGAATTTACGGAGCGAAACGGATCAAGCGCAGCATGACCTTTTTGAAAAGCTCAATAGGGAGAGTACGCATTTAGCAGAAACCATACAAGAAATCGAAAAGCATCAAAATGCCTTTATTGCTCAAACCCGTATTTTCGACCGGGCCGATGAACTCAAAAACGGCCTTGAGCAAGATATCGATAAATTAAAAGCCGAAGTATCCCGCTTTGAAGTATACCGCAATGCTATGGACGACCTCAATGTACAGTATGAAAAAGTTACACAATTGGAAGCCGAGGCTATGCAAAAAATTGCCCAGTTTATGAGCGAACGAAAAAATATCGAATTACTGGAATCTGAATTCGCAAAACTGAATGTGGTATCGGCTTCGATGGAGAAAAAAATTGTAGAACTGGAATCGGCAAACGACGATTTACAGCAATACCAAGTAAAAATACGCCGCATCGAAGAAAGTATTACTGATGTCAATACCCGCTACGACCGCCTCGAAAAAAAAGGTACGGTGTTAAATCAAACGGTACAAAATATTGACGACGCATTTGAAAATCTGAAAGCGTTGGAAAAAGATATTAAGTCGGTAGAAAGCAAGATTGATATACTGCCTCCTGAACTCGATGCTATCCGCGAAAAAATGGATTCTCTTTTGAGAAATCAGGAAAAAGCTGATAAAGTACGTCACCAGCTCGATAAGCTTGACGATCTACTTACTGATATGGAAGTACGCATTGAAAAAATGCATACCGCCCGCGAGTGGCTTGCAAACACAGAAACCCGCTTGCAAGACATTTCCCGCAATTCGGAAAATCAGTTAAAGCTGCTTGCCGATTTGCAAAAAGCAGACAAGCCTGCCGCCAAATCAGAGGCGGGCGCGCCGCCTATCGGTACGCGTGAAAATGTATTAAAACTGTTTAGAAGCGGATGGAAGTCCGATGCTATCGCCAATGCCCTTAACCTATCACAGGGAGAAGTAGAACTTATTCTTGAACTTGCCGAGAAATAAGGCACACACACCAGGCCGCGACTGCAGTGCCTGCTCCAATAACACCTACCCCCTCGCCTGTTTTGGCTTTTACAAAAACATGGGCGGGGGGTACGTTTAAAAGAGCAGCAATTGACGTGCAAATAGTATCCCGATAAGGAAGCAATTTAGGCTCTTGGAGGGCCACCACACAATCGGCATTTTCAAGCTGCCACCCTTTTTGCTGTATTTTTTCCCATACGATATGTAACAGACGGGAGGAAGGAGCGTCCTTCCACTTTGGATCGGTAGGAGGGAAAAAAGAGCCGATATCCCCTAAACCGGAAGCGCCTAGTAAAGCATCGGTTAAGGCATGCAGCAGCACATCACCGTCAGAATGCCCTGCTTCCCCTTTTTCAAAGGGGATATGCACGCCTCCGATCATCAAAGCCCTGCCGGCCACGAGTACATGTAAATCATAGCCCAAACCTACCCGTATCATCCCCCTACCCTCTTTTTTTAATGGTGCGATATGTTCGCTCTATCTTCAGGATAGGTGATCTTTTTGTTAGAACGCATGCCTTGACAAGTATACACCGGCGCACAGTACGCCGCATAAATTTCACTATCATCAGTGTAGGTTTCTCCACTTTCTTGAGCGCAATGGTGCGCCGCAAGCAAATTATAGAAGAGAAACGCTTGCGGAGTTTGCGCCGCTGCAAGCTGTCTCCGTTTTAGATGGTGTACAATTTTTCCCTCTGAATCGACTTCTTTTTGAGTATCTGTAACCGGAATAACAGGTACGGCCGCTCCGTATTTTTTTGCAGTGGTCAGCACTGCCCGTATCACATCTTGCCCAACCCACGGACGCGCCCCATCATGAATGAGCACGTACGAATCGTTTGACATAACAGCTGCCAGTTTTTCAAGCCCAAGCCGCACCGATTCTTGGCGGGTAGCACCGCCTTCAATAATTGAAAGCGATACGGAAGCAGTAAGCGGCATAATACGCTCATCAGCAGTAAGGAGCGCAAATACTTTTTCCCGATCGCCTTTAGGGATAGTAATAACCATATGGGCAAACACTCCCGTTTGCGCAAATACATACACACATTGCGAGAGAACTGATATACGGGTATCCATATCGAATGACAGGTATTCTTTCTTTTCTCCAAACCGTTGAGAACTGCCTGCCGCTGTAATCACTACTGCATCATTCATCGTCAAAATCATCGTCATCAGGTTCAGTGATTTCATCTTCATAGAGATTGAAATCCTCTTCATCATGATGCATACGTGTTTTATCAGACATGGTTTCTCCCAAAGGCTCTAAGAAAGAATGTACAAGCGTTTCAATTTCTTTTTTTTCTTTTTTGAGCGCATAGGCTAGTTCATCATGAAAAATACGGTATGCAGAATCGTAGAGTTTGCGCTCTTGTATAGGTAATTCTTTGATTTTGCTTCGATGATACAGGGAACGTACGATGGAAGCATTGTCAAAAATACTCCCTGTTTTAAAAAGATCAAGGTTCATCTGATACCGCATTTTCCAATCACTGGGAATAGGTTCAAATTTTTCTGATAAAAAATCAAGCGCTTTTTGGGCTTCTTCTTCAGAAACGATGGTCCGTATACGTAATTCACTCGCTTTGGTAACCGGTACCAGAACAGTCATATCGGAACCGTCAAAATAAATAACATAGTAGGTTAATAACTCTTCTTTAAATTGCTTTTGACTTATTTCAACGATCTCACCGACACCCTGTCCGGGATACACCACGCGCTCTTTTACGGCAAATAATGTCTCACCCATATTGGATAGTATAGCACAAACAAGCGCTTTGGTCAAAGAAAGTCTGGATAAATGTTTCAGAATTTTTTAGTGTGTTACACACGTAGCACATAGGAGGTATTCATATCTCTTTTCGCTTATTGCTGCAGTGTAAGGTATTCTTCGATAGAATCGATACTGAGTGCCGGCGTAGAGGCTCCCGCGGAAAGGCCTACCGTATGATATTGAAACAATGCAGATGGAATATCAGCAATGGTCTCGGCAATCCACGCGGGCTTCCCTGTTGACCGTGCTGTTTGCAATAAGCGCTGCGTATTGGCGGAGTTTTTACCGCCGATAATCAACAGCGCATCTACTTGCTGAGCAAGATCCTGTAATGCGTGTTGCCGCTCATCGGTGGCGGCGCAGATAGTTTCCAACACGCATAGATGCGGCTGTTTTTTTTCGATAATCTGCGCAATGGCATGATACTCAAGCCGCTTCATCGTTGTTTGAGCAAGCAGTACCGCCTGTCCTACAATAGGTGTAAGCGCTGAGGCTTCCACTGCACTATGGACGATAATGCAGCGGCTTTCGGGAACTGCGTGTACATAGCCGGTGATCCCTATTATCTCTCCATGGTTTTTGTCCCCTGCAAGGATAACCGTATAGCCGTTTTTGGCATACCGCGCCGCCTGTCTCTGGCTTGCAACCACATGCGGGCAGGTTGCATCGATAACCATCGCACCGCTTTCTTGCAGTTCTTGCCGTTTTTCAGGCGCAATACCGTGCGCACGGATAACTACTACGGAATGCGGCGCAAGCTGTTCCCGCAGTGCTCTTTCCGTATCCAGTATCCGTACCCCTTTTTCAGCTAAAACCTGCATAGTTACCGGATTATGAATAAGCGGCCCGTACGTATAGATATTTTTATCTTGATGCACCGCAAGCGCCTGTAATACCGCATCCACGGCTTTTTGCACGCCCATGCAGTACCCAAGCACCTGCGCACGTTTTATACAGCGAATGTTGTTCATCATAGGCACCTGTTATATCACTTGCTCTGTTTAGGGGTTAAGCTGATAATTCTTTTAAAACCTCTTTAAGCATGTGCAAAAAGGTTTCAATATCAGTACGGTCCGTACTTTCACCGATAGAAATACGTACAGTGCTTTGCGCTATTTCAGAATCAAGGTGCAAGGCCTCCATCACTGGCCGTGTTTGTTTTTTTGACGAACAGGCGGAACCTGCAGAAATAAAGATATCGCGATCCGACAAGCAGCGCATTAACACTGCAGATGGCACCTGTTTAAAACTTACCTGCATAACCCAAGGAGAAAAGGATTGTGGGAGAGCACTCCTGCCTTGTGGCACCAAGGTACAAACAGGGATGTGCAAGAGCTCTTCTACCAATAGTTTATGCAAACTGCGCGCCTTCGCATATTTTTCATCAAAATGCTCGTATGTTTTTTCCAAACATGCGGCAAGCGCAAGCGCCCCTGCAATGTTTTCAGTGCCAGGCCGTATCGATTGCTCCTGAGAGCCTCCGCGTATAAAGGAAGGGAAAGCTTTTTTTGCATATAAAAATCCGATACCGCGCGGACCGCCTATCTTATGCGCGCTCATCGACGCAGAATCCACTGCATCTAAACAGAGCTCCGCAACAGGTAATTTGCCAATTGCCTGTACGCAATCGCTATGCAGATGAATAGGACGCTTCCCTACCCTCTGCGCCGTAAGCGCCGCTTTGATATCGGCAAGAGGCTGTATTGCCCCCATTTCATTATTAACGCTCATAATAGCTACTAGAGCCGTATCGTCCCTGATAGTGGCAATAACTGCTTCAGGATACACGATCCCATTTTTATCCACCGGAATAGAAATAATATCCCATCCACACTGAGTAAGCACGCGCGCTTGTTCACGAATTGAAGGATGTTCAATAGCGCTTAGCGCAATACTACCCTTATTCGGATGCATTAACACTGAAAGCAGCACCAAACTATTGGATTCTGAGCCACCTGAAGTAAAATACACCGTAGACGGCGGCACCTGCAACACGGCTGCACAACGCATACGAGCCTGCTCAAGCAGCTGGCTAGCTTGTTTTCCCAGTTCATGCTGCGATGAAGGATTCGCAAAGGCAGCAGCTGCAGTATGATATGCCTGGATAATTTCATCAGTATGAGGCGGAGCACTTGCCGCCCAATCTAAATAGATCATTGGAGTACCTTCCTGATAAGCGTCTCATCTACTGCAAGTATAAGATTGCTTTGCAGTGTTTTTTGTAAAATGAAGCGGATACTACCGTTCTGCTTTTTTTTATCTTTTCTCATAGCCTCAATGAGTGCATCTCCGTATGCTTTTTCTGACATCTGTACACCGGTATAGACCGGCGCCGTACACCAGCCATAGGTATGGAGCAGCTCCGTTAATGTTTGCGTGTAGGTGGGCTCAGTTATTTTAAGAATACTACCGAGTGCTAAAGCGCGTGCCATCCCCCATGCAACAGCATCTCCGTGTAAAATTGAAAATTGGCTGATGCTTTCAAGCGCATGTGCAAAAGTATGGCCGAAATTTAAAAAACGGCGCTCTCCTTGTTCAGTAAAATCTGCTGAAATAACACGGGCTTTGGCCTGCGTTGCAAGCCGGATGAGCTTACCAATACACGCAGGCTCCCGCTGCATGATAGCACGCCGCTCCTCCAAAAATATTCGGTACACCGCAGGCTCGTATAACACACCCACTTTCAGTATTTCTGCAAGGCCCGCATGATATTCACGTTCAGGCAGCTTCTGTAACAGCGGCAAACAAATAAAAACGTCCGATGCCGCATAAAAGGTACCCATCAGATTTTTATACGCCGAAAAATTAACCGCTGTTTTGCCGCCAATACTTGCATCGGCCATTGCAAGTACGGTAGAGGGGACAAGCACACAGCTAACACCGCGTAGGTATAGAGAGGCCGCTAAAGCGGTCATATCACACACAACACCACCGCCGAATGCAATAAAAAGCGCATTTCTATCCAGCTCAGCTTGTACCGCTACGGCTATAATTTGTTCAATACGCTGCATATCCTTATACTGCTCTCCGGCAGGCAAGCATACCAGCGGTACATCACTCATAAAATTATCGGCAGCCTGTAACAAAGGCAAGGTATGCTCATCACAGACATACAAGGCATTGTATTTCCCCATCTGTTTTTCTACTTTGGGAATATACGGGCGCTCATCATAGTAATGTACACAAGTTGAGCCCTGCGACGTTGAAAAAGAATAGCTGTTAGACGCATATTGCATACTCATTCCTTTTGACTGAGAAGTACTTAAGTGAACCTGAATGCTCTCATTCTCCCTTGCGTTATTTTTTACTTTTTATTTTAAGCGAAAGCAATTTTTCAGTTTCAAACGTAGGGATTAAACCGGTGTTCCATGCTTTCCAATAAAAGAAAAGCCGTACCCCTTTTAATTCTTGAGTATTTGTAGAAGTACCCAATACATGCAGCACTTCATACACCGGAATAACAATCAGGTTCGGTACTTCGTTTGCTTCCATAGTAAATTGTATCTTGCCGTCAGGATCATCAAGCTGCACCCATGGTATTTGATCAAAGGTACTGTGCACAATACTGCACTCCTTCTTTTGATTTGCTTCAAAAACTGAAAGAGTGGGAAACTTGATACCTGCATTCTCAAGTGCTATATCTACTTCTACCATAAAATAGGCTGGAATTTCATGAGGACTTTCATTTTTTACAATGTACTGTACTTGTACTCCTTCATTAAAAAATGAATACTGTTTTTTAAGCGATACCGGTTGTTGAACATCGTTAAAAAAACCGCTTGTGATCAATTTTAATTCAGAGCGAATATTATTACACTCTATTTCCTGGTATGTATTTTTTGAAAAGATATCCGGTAAATGGGATGTCTCTCCTTTTTTTAACAGGACAAGCATTTGCTCAGACACCACGTAGTCGATAAACATACCGGCATAATCCAAAGGCACATCAGCATAGTTTTTATATGCAGAAAACACATCGCATTCAAAGATTTTTCCGCCATAACTATGCACATACATATTCATCTTCGATCGTTGAGACAATACTTCTTTATATCCATCCAAATCAACGTCGTAATGAATAAGGCCGTCAGCAAAGATACCTTGTATGCGCGTTTGTTTTTCCGCCAATAACAGGCTGTGGTAACCAATACGACGTAATTTAGCACGATGCTGCTGACACACAGCTTCCAACGTAAAAAGTTCGGCATTTTGCGCTTTCCAAAATTCCTGCAATGCATACTTTTTCCGTGCTTTATCGCCTTTGACCCCATTTGCAAGCATATGCACATACATCATTTTCGTATAAAACTGAAATGATCGGGGCTGCCTCATCAGTTCGTGCTTTATACAGCGGTCGAGCAATTTACCGTTTAAAATAGTATTAGGCGCAATATAGGCAGGCTTTTTTAAAAGCGGCTTGTTTTTTATAAGATGCGCAGTATGAGCCAATGTAATAGGAGAATCCGCTTGCGAGCAAAGCCTCATAAAAGTAGAAAACCACGACTCCCCTTCCTTATTTTTTTCAAGATATGCAACATAGGTATTCACCGGTAAAAAAAACAAGCACACTCCTTGTTCAGCATACAAAGCAGCTGCAGAAAGTTTTTCATACAATTGCTTAGGGGTACACGCCGCATACGATTCTGATGCCGGTATGTAAGGAAACGCTGTAATTGTTTTCCCATTATCCTCAAGCGTAAGGGGAGCAAAGGCAGGCATCACCTTCCCGTATGCGGGAAACAAACGGTAATCAAGCAAACAGTACTCCATACCACATTTAGTGAATGGCGTGATAAGAGACGGTAACCAAGCAGAACTCGTCAAAAATAGCCCGCGCGGTCTTTTCCCAAACCGAGTACGGATTGCAGCAGTCATAAGCTCTATTTGGCCCACAATGTCTGAGGCAGGTAGTAATGAAAAATAAGGATCATAATATCCACCGCTCAACAATTCAATCTGTTTGCGCGCCAATAGCTCATTGATGAGCATTGCATAAGCCTGCCGTTTTCCCTTTTGCCATTCCAAAAAACGTCCATTTGCATAAATAGTCAAAGGTAATTTTTCAGTTGCTTGAATGCTCGAAAAAAACGATTTATAGTTCGGTATACCGTCAGAGGAATCTATAGCATGCTGGATATGAGAAATAGAAAGCTGTACACAAAAACATACCTGTAAGGTATTTTTTTTAAGAGTATTCACAGAAAATCCTTAAATAACTATAGAGCCCCACAAAGCCTTCACTATACGAGAAACGCTAAACAGTTATCGTTCATATTCTTTAGTGTATACGATTTTTATCGCTTAGAAAAGGCCCTTTCCAGCATGATAATCGCTTGAGATATGCTAATTACGATTGTTTGCATATAAAAAAGACACCTCTTTAGTGAGAGATGTCTTTATACTATTATATATGCATTAATAACGCGTATATATGCATTAATAACGCGGTTTTTCTTGTGCAACATTTACCCGAAGACGCCGCCCCTCAAATTCTTTTTCATTTAAGGCAGCAATTGCAGCCGATCCTGCTTGCTCATCACTCATTTCAACAAATCCAAAGCCTTTTGAACGATTGCTAAATTTATCCTTAATGATGACAGCAGATACTACTTTGCCATAGTTTGCAAACAAATCAGATAAACTTTCTTCGGTTGTTGCGTAATTCAAGTTTCCAACGTAAATTTTTTGAGACATACCCAAATCCTTTTAGCCTTTTTAAGGCCACTTAATAGTGAGTCCATACGGAACCATTTCTATAAGATTTTATATAGTGCTTATGCTGAACGCTCATAGTTATTATAATAAACACAAACACTGATCGAATAGATACATAATTCTAACATGCTTTCATAAGCCGGTCAACCGGTTCTGCTCTAATTAGTATTTCAATAAAAGCAAAAATATGCTATGATAACACTACACCATCGTAAAACGGATTGTTTTCATGAAAAAAATACTCTATAGCATTATAACACTTATTATTCTCGGTGTAAGTGTCTGGCTTATTTATTATAGAATAGCTCCCCATATTACAGTACACGATCCGAAAAGTGCACAAACTATTGTTCCGCATGATATGCAACCCTATCCTGCACCGCATGAAGCGCCTCCCGTATATCCCAAAAATGAAAAAAATAAGTCATTTGAAAACATAAGCGATGATTCACTGTATGCAAAAAAATTTAAACAGACCTCTCCTTTACATGAACTTCAAAAAGGAAATAGCGATTCCTTTCAATCATTTTTAGCAGGTTTATGGTATGAACCGGCGTCAAAAACAAATCCACAGAGAAGCATTTTCTTTAACAATCGCGAGAAGCTCATTATATTTTCTATCGATAATATCGAAGAAATCTTCACTATCACGTCTAGCGTAGTAAAGCAATATGGTATACTGTTTTCTGCACACAATACTTCTATTCCCAGCATAAAAAGACGGATTGATATTAGCATGGTCAATGTTGATGAAATTAATATCCGGGTTATTGACGATGTTGCTCGTTTAAAAATAGAAACAACTTCAAGTTGGGACGGCCTTTACCGCAAAACGAGCAATATTAGCTATAATGAAAAACACAAGCTGCAACAGATCTCCAAAATAAAGACACTTCTTTCAGAAAATGGAGCCCTATGGAAAACAGCGGATGGCCATACCCTGTCGTTTTCTGATTCACTGTATACGTTCGAATACAATGACAACACAGAAAAAGGCAAATATACGCTTTTTACCATACAAGATACTGTTATTATGCAGTGGAAAAATTATGAAAAAAAGAATACGTTTTTTACCCTTACGCTTGACACTTCAACAGAAAAAAAACGGCGGCTTACCCTTGCCGAAGTATTGGTGACCCCCAATGCAGATATTAGAACGAGCACCTATCAATTAGTCTTTGAAGCATCGTAACAGGATCTGTTTATAAAGCGGTCTTGCGGCACTTCCTGAAAATACGCAGCAAGGATAGTTTCTATTTCAGCGAAGGTGTTGGCCCGTAGTATCTTGGTTTTACAGTAGTGCGCAAATGAAAAATTTTCACAAAAAAACTGAAAAAAACGCTGTGCCCTTGTACGGTGAAATACCTCAGGCTGTTCAGTTGCAAGCAACGTAAGAAAATGAGAAGCAATTTCTAACATATCGATCTTTGTCTCCACGCTTGGCGCACAGGGAAAATGCCCATCGGTGCATAGCCCCTCTATCTGCTGAAGCTGCTGAAAAAGCCACGGTTTTTGTACCACAGCTCTTCCAATCATCCAGCCTGCACAAGGGTATAGAGCAGCAATGCGCTGCAATTTTTGAGGTGAATCAATGTCGCCGTTTCCGTATACAGGAATAGGCAAATCCGCTGCAAGCTGTGCTGTATAGGTATGGAGTGCAGGCCTACTGTAACTTTGCCGCTGCAAACGCGGATGAATAGTTATCAGGTCAACACCTTCAGCAACTAACATACGGCAAAAGATTAAAAGTTGCGCATAATCAAGAGTAGTACCAAGCCGCAGTTTTACACTTAAGCGGATAGGAATCGCTCTGTTATGGAAACTGCAATAGGCATCTATTGCCCTTTTTACCTGTTGCACCATCGCAGCAGTTTCTGGTTGCGGTTTAAGCATCCATGCAAAACCTGCTCCTGAACGTACAATCGCAGGGGCACAGCAGCCCATGTTTAAGTCGATACCCATGCCTCCATTGGCCAACACAATCGGTACTGCCTTTACAAAAGCCTCACTGTCATGGGAGGTAAGCTGCCATACTATTTTTTCCGGTACTGGTTGCGTGCGGAGATACCACGGTTCAAAAGGCCCGCCTGCTACCAGCGAAGGAGCGTGTATCATCTCAGTAAAATATTCATCAGGGTCTCTAAAGCGGTGAATAAGCATCCTCAAGGCTGCGTGGGTAAGACTAGCCATAGGTGCTAAAATAAGCTTCATCAACAGGTACCTTCCTTTAGCTTTTGTAATAACATAAACGATGATAAAACTGAAAATAAAGGATAGTATAAAATAAGTCCATAGTCTATGGGCAGCTCTAAAAAACTGAGGTTTTCGAAGTTCCCTCTAGCTATTCGTTTTTAGAGTAGATACTTAAACGTATAATATCTGAGAGCGGAGCATATATTGACTTTATTTTTTCATACCGCTACCGATATAATAAAAAGAGGTTTCTTATGATAAGAGGTTGGTACACTGCGGCAAGCGGTATGAATGCACAACAGCAGCAGCTTGATGTGATCGCACAAAATTTAGCAAACGCAGACACAACAAGCTATAAACGCGATATTGCAATACATAAAAGTTTTCCAGAGCTATTAATTAGACGGTTGCAGGACGATGGGGTAATCAAAAATCCATTTGGTTCATCTGATATTGCCCCCATCATTGGAAAAATGGGATTGGGCGTTGAAGTAAACGAAATATTTACGGAATTTGAACAAGGATCATTAAAACAAACTCATTCATCATCAGATCTTGCACTAGAAGGTAAGGGTTTTTTCTGTGTAGAAACGCCGAATGGTGAACAATACACGCGCAATGGAAATTTTACTGTAGGTATTGAAGGTTATTTAATGACCAAAGAAGGCTATCCTGTTCTAGGAGAAAATGGACGTATTTTTTTACAAGATAAAGAATATACCGTAAGCAAAAATGGAGAAGTACAAGCTCGTCCTATCGCTGATCCTGAAGCTGATATGGAACTCCAGGATCGCATCAAACTTGTTATTTTTGAACATGACCGCTATCTAAAAAAGAAGGGATCAAGTTTTTATCTTGACACCCCTATATCAGGGCCTGCAATTGCCGCAGAAGGAAAAGATCGGCCTGTTATCATTCAAGGCTTCGTTGAAGCATCTAATATCAATGTGGTAGATGAAATGGTAAGAATGATCGCGGTAAACCGTGCATACGAAGCCAATCAAAAAACCATTCAATCCGAAGATACCATGATGAGCAAGCTTTGGAATGATGTCGTTAAAGTACGGTAATAACCACATAAGGAGAAAATATATATGGTAAGAAGTTTATGGACAGCCGCAACCGGTATGAATAGTCAGCAAGCAAATATTGATACTGTCGCCAATAACTTATCAAATGTTAATACAACCGGTTTCAAAAAACAACGGGCAGAATTTGAAGATCTACTCTATCAAACCATAAAAGCCGCAGGAACACCTGCCACTGAGGATACCATAACGCCCGTTGGAGTAGAAATGGGCCATGGTGCACGGCTTGCGGCAACACAGCGAAACTTTGAACAAGGGTCATTACAGCACACGGGAGTAAACAGCGATATCGCCATAGCCGGTGAAGGTTTTTTCCGTGTTTTGCAATATGACGGCAGCTACGCCTATACGAGAGATGGTGCCTTTAAAATTGATAGTAATCGACAGCTTGTTACATCAAACGGCTTACGTTGTCTGCCTGAAATTATTTTCCCTGAAAATTATCTTCCACAAACCATAGCAATTAGCAGAGACGGACGTGTATCGGTACGGGTTGGAGAGCAAAGCGATCCTGTTGAGGTAGGCCAAATTGAATTATATCGATTTCAAAATCCAGTAGGCCTTGCAGCACAAGGGGATAACCTTTACCGACAAACTTCAGCCTCCGGCCAAGCAATTGCAGGACGGCCTGGGTTCAATGGATTCGGAAAAACCGAGCACAAATTCTTGGAAATGTCAAATGTCTCTACGGTAAGTGAAATGGTTAACATGATCGTTGCTCAGCGTGCTTATGAATTCAATTCCAAAGCAATCCAAACGAGCGATAACATGCTCGGCACCGCAGTCAGTCTTAAACGGTAGTATATATGATTATCAACACAGCACATATTAATCAACAGCCCATCACAATCGGTCAGTCTCCTTCCATGGCACAAGCAGATGGCAGTAACTTTGCACAGATACTAGAACAAACCAAACAGGCAACGGCACAAGCGGTCCTAACAAAGTCAACACAACTGCAGGGTGATTACCTCAGGCCGTTTGAAATTCCCAATCCTACTGAAGCAGATAGATATGCTAAACCACAGGGCATAGCCGCTGCTGCCCTTCAATGCAAAGATATACACCACACAGCCATTGATAAAACCTCACAATTGTATCAGCATGCTTTAGAGTTAGAATCCTATTTAGTAAAAATAATGCTTAATTCTATGAGAAGCACCATAGGTAATAGTTTTTTTACTGGTAACGATAATTTTGCCGGTAAAATGTACGAAGATATGATGTATGAAAACCTTTCACGCACTGTAACACAAAATGCAGGATTAGGGCTAGCCGACCAAATTTACATACAGCTCAATGGATAAAAAGCTCCCTCTCTAACCTAGCCGTAGCAGTTTTAGAGAGGGGAAAAACTTATTTTTTTCTTGTTACTGCCTTATCTATTTTAATAAATCCTAAATGAGTAACTGAACTATAAATAGTTTTAAAGCTATCGTCATAACCGTAGCTAGCAGCATAAAAGTTCACATACCAAAATGGTTGAGAAGCAGTAGCCGAAGTTTTCGCAACATCTACATCGTTCCTGTTAATATTTGCACTAGTAAATAAGCGTTTTTCTTCCACAATGCGCTGCCCGCGGCAAGGAATACCTTTAAATACACCATCAACCGTTAACGCAGCGACGCTACCGGTCCTGCCTGAACTATAATTTTGTAACCGGAGCCGAATGAGCCTATTTACATTGCTTTTTACAATTAAGGGGCGAAGCCATATATCGATATTTTGAAAAGCTAATCGGGAGTAGTTGATAGTTTCCAAAAGATACAGAGCAATCCCAGCAGGATTATCTTCATTCCGCTTTTCAATATCCTTAGTTGCTGCTACACAGTCCGCTTCGGATTCGTAAATACGGTAGTAAATTTCAGTACCCTTAAAATAAGGAGCAGCTTCAGATCTCGCATTCTCAGAATCCGCAGTACGGAATTCGCAATACCGTTTACTCACATCATCCAAATTACTATTCTCGTACATTCGAATAGGTGGGTATAGATAAATAATATCTTCAATACCGCAAGCAGTAAACAGTAGCACTAAGCTCACACTCCAGGCTGCATACAAAAACCGTCTCATCAGCATAATGATAGAGATTCTCCTTAATTATGCAACGTCAAGGCAATTATTCTTGATTTTCCAAGCAGTGCCCAGCTATTATCAGGGTATGCCGCCTCCAGTTTCGTATATGCCTCAATAGCTTTATCGTTATGAGCAAGTGCTTCTTCAGTTCGTCCTATATTAAACAAGGCACGAGGTTTTAAGGGGAAATCTTCTATTTGAGCTGCCAATGTATAAAAATGTAATGATTTTTCAAATTGCTGTAGTTCATCTGCACAAACAGCTGCATTAAAATACGCAACGCCAGCGGTATACGCATGCGGTAGTACCTCAGCAGCTTTTTGATAGTAGTCTAAAGCCTTCTGCCAATCCTTCCGCAACGTAAAAATCTCTCCAAGCACTGAATACGCACGAAACGCCGCATAGGTATGAGCATATTCTTGCGCCTTTGTTTCCAATAGAGTAGCAAGAGCATCTTCTTGAGTTGCTAAATCTTCAGGCTTTTTTGCATATAATTCTATCCAATCAGTAATGACCGCTTCAATGGCTTCTGAAGCGTTTTGTGTCTTATGCGAACCAAAAAATGCGTACAAAAACGCACCAGCAATCGTAACGCATAAAATAGCCAGTATGCCAACCAAAACTTTCTGATTACGAGTTAAAAACAACGTACATTTTTCAGAAAACAATAATGTTTGATCTGATTTTTCCATAATGATGATACTTCTCCTCAATGAATAGCGAATCAACATACCCCGATGCAAGAAGCGTCGAGGACAGTACTCAACGTTTTGCACTGTATGTTCTCTATAAGGCGGTGACAGTCGGTTTTAATACCCTTTGTTACAGTGCAAGGAGCACCTCAGGTATTAAAACCTCTGTACTAATAAAGCGCTATTGAAATAGCATTTACTTCAATAACGATTCACTTTGCACACAAGCTAGTCGTTTGCTTTATTTTTTAGCAATTCGCCTAATGTAAAGGAACCATCAGAATCATCTTGTTTGGTAGACATATATCGTGACAACTCATCTTTTTGCAAACGCTTTTTATAATCACGGATAGAAAAAGCTGTCTTTTTATCCCGTCCGTTGATATCAATTACAACAGCTTTTACTTTATCCCCAACCGCATACTTTTTTAAGGCCTCTTCAACATCATCTTCACGGTTTTCAACAAGATTTTGCTTGTGAATAAGCCCTTCTATACCGCCCGGCACCTTTACAAAGATACCAAAATCAGTAATAGAAGTAACCTCACCTTCTACAAAAGAACCTTGATGATAAGTATCGGTAAAGGTTTGCCAGGGATCATCAGTGAGCTGCTTTACCCCAAAACGAATACGATGGTTTGCAGGATCACATTCAATGACCATAACATCAAGCTCTTGCCCAACTCCAAGCTCGCTATTTGGATGGCGTATTCGTTTTGTCCACGAAAGATCATCTACATGCAAAAAGCCGTCAATACCCTCTTCAAGTTCAATAAAAGCACCTGCGTTGGTAAGCTTCACCACTTTCCGAGTAAGGCGTGTGCCAACAGGATACCGCGCATCAATATCATCCCAGGGGTTAGCAGTTACTTGTTTTAGCCCTAAAGATACCCGCCCCGCTTGAATATCATAACCAAGGATCATACACTCAACTTCATCCCCGATTTTTACCATATCACTTGGTTTATTTATCTTTTTTACCCAGCTAAACTCACTGATATGCACAAGACCTTCGATACCTTCAGATAGCTCAACAAAAGCACCAAAATCAGTAATTTTGGTAACGTGCCCTTTTACAATATCATTTACCTGGAATTTATCTTCAAATTGTAACCATGGATCGGGAGAAAAATGCTTAAGAGAAAGATTAATACGCTTTTCGGTAGGATCAAGACGAATAACCTTTAATTCGATTTCCTGCCCTTTTTTTACGAAGTCCTTCGGCCGTGTAACATGACCCCAACTCATATCGTTGATATGCAGTAAGCCGTCAAAACCGCCGAGGTCTATGAAAGCACCAAAGCTTGTAAAGCTCTTTACAACACCTTTTACAACATCTCCGATATTGGTATGTTCAAAAAAAGCTTCTCGATCTTTTTCAACGGTATCTTCAAGGTACTTTCGTCTATTCACTACAATATTATCACGATTTCCCTTGCGGTCAAAGACCATTTTTTCGATATAAAATAGTCCTTCGCAATTCAATAGTGTTTCCGGCTTATCCACTTTTTGACTTGCAGCCTGACTGATGGGTAAAAAAGCCATCACACCAGCCCCAAGGTCAACATCAAAACCGCTTTTATTTATTAATTTTGCAATGACACCCTTTACGGGAGTGTTATTCTTATATGCTTCTTGTAATTCCTTCCGCAGTACGATTCTATCCGCTTTCTGCTTAGAAATACTCAGTTTACCGTCGGTTGCTTCTGTTTTTTCAATAAAAACTTTAACCGTGTTACCAACTACCGGCTCTTCTGTAAATTCCGTACGCGCGACACGTCCTTCAGACTTACTTCCGACATCAATAAATACTGAATCGTTTGTAACCTCGACAATACAACCTTCTTTTAACGTTCCGACTTCGGGAGATTCAAAATTTAAATACTCCTCTGGTAATTGTGTTTGGACGCTCTGATCGGAGTTTCCTGCATCCATTCCCACTTCCTTCTTTTCCATAAATAACCCTTTATTGTGTATTTTATTTCTTATTGTCTCATAAACCTGCGTTATCGTCAAGTCCGATGTATCTAAATAAAAAGCATCTTCTGCAACTTTTAAACTGCCTTCTTTTTTTGAGCGGTCAATAGCATCACGTGCAACAATACTTTGCCGTATTGCTGCTTCCGAAAGCATACTGGTTCCCTGAGCAAACCTTCTACTGGTACGAGATTCTACCGATGCATCAAGATAGAACTTATACTCTGCATGCGGAAAAACCACAGTTGTCATATCCCTTCCTTCACACACAATATTCAACTTACCAGCGATCGTGCGGATCTTATCATTAATAATATGGCGAATAGGTATAATTGCAGACAAACCGGCCACGATAGATTCTACTGCATCGCTTCGTATATAGCGTTCAACATTTTCACCGTTTAAAAACAAGGCACCGTTTTTTTTATAATCAAGCGAAACAGTCTTTGCAAAAGCGATCCATCGGCTCTCATCAGTAAAGGAGGGTTGTATGCCTCCACTGCCATCGAGCGAACCGCCCAAAGAACGCAGTACTGCCAGCGCAAGGGCACGATAAAAGCTACCCGTATTCATAAAGGTATAGTGAAGATCCTGCGCAAGCATTTTAGCAATGGTACTCTTCCCTGATCCTGCAGGACCGTCAATAGCGATAACCATAGTAGCTACCTCTCAACATGCGTTATTAGACCTGTTCTGAAACTTCAGTTTCAGAACAGGCTACCTTGAAATGCGATGTTCTAAATCGTACCTTAAAATGCAACAGTTGAACAAAGTGTGAACTTTGGAAACTGCTGCATTTATGCGCAAAACGCGCATACGTTAATAAGCGATGTTTGCGAAGCAAACTCGACGTGTTTTTCAGCCGCGCTATTTCAGCGGCTGAAAATAAACCCACTATTTGCGCGATTTAGAACTCGTGTGCCCTGTTCGATAACTCCGTTGTCGAACAGGACTACTGTCGTACAATCGAAGCAGCATCATGTAATGCAATCACGTGCTCTTGCCGTGTTGCCAAATGCTTCAAGCGAATCTGAACCTGCTCCACAGCATGCGGGGCTGCGGTGTGGTCTTTACTGTTTTGTTCAGTATTACATACATTCGAATCGATGAACATACCCCACCGGATATGCTTTTTTTCCGCATAGGCGTATTGCACTTGCATTTTTTTGGGTTCAGGGAAAGCTTCAACCCGTATATTTTTACTTCGAAGGTACTCACAAACCAAGGCATGCACACGCATAGTGCTCGTTGATTCACAAAAAATAAGTACATCGATAAAACTCACGCACTCTTTTTCAGCATGCAGCTGTTCTAAGCCGGCCAACAAACGGTCGAGACCGATAGACGCCCCTACCCCGCTCACCGTATGTTTCATGTAAAGGCCCGTCAAATTGTCGTACCTCCCGCCAGAACATACCGAGCCAAGCTGCGGCACATCAGTTAAGAACGTTTCATATACCATACCAGTATAGTAGTCAAGGCCGCGCGTTATTGAAGGGTCAAAAAGGACGTACTGCGCTATATCGGCACTTGTGAGCAACTGGTATACTTCGCGTACCCGCTCAGTATCTTCGGCCTGGCCTCCGGCAAGCTGTTCCACATGCTCCAACACCCGCTCAAATCCTGCAGTGCCAGAAACGCCGGCGCAATACTGTAAAATTGCCGCAGCTTTTTCAGCAGTAGTGATTTCGGCGAGCATGGTGCTGACCACTTCTGCACCAACCTTTGCCAATTTATCAACGATTCTGAGGACGTCTTCGCTTTTTGAGCTGAGGTCAAGCCGTTTTAAAAACCGGTTAAAGATATTCCGATGCGAAAGATGAATGGTAAAGCGGCTTATACCGATCGCCTGCAGCGCCTTACACATAACGTACAGAATTTCAAAATCGGTGTATGCACAGTCAGAACCAATCGTATCAAAATCGCACTGGATAAACTCACGGTACCGACCTGCCTGCGGTTTTTCGCCACGCCATACTTTTGCAATATGATAGCGCTTAAAGGGAAAGTAAAGCTCATTATAGTGTTCAGCAATAAAGCGGGCAAAGGGCACCGTCAGATCAAAGCGCAGGGCAATATCACGCCCGCCGTTATCGGTAAAGCGGAACACTTGTTTTTCAGTTTCACCGTTGCTTTTTCGCAGCAATACCTCAGCATATTCAAGTGCGGGCGTATCTATCGGCACGAAACCGGTACTTCTAAAAACATGAGTAATCGTTTCAATTAAAAGCGCACGCTTGATTTCATCCTGCGGTAGAGAATCTCGAAAGCCTTTTAATATTTTTGGTTGAATAAGCGCATCCATGTCTCTATTTTAGTATAGAGTGAAAAAAAAATCAACGCCCGGCTGTAGCCGGAGCCGATTCATCAACGTGCTTATTTGAATTCCCCGCGGTCAACTGAAAACACATTATTTTTCTGTTTTGCTTGCACTTTGATATCAGATATAGGATTCCATTCGACCAGAAAGCTAATAGTAGGCGCAAATTCATAGCGGATACGACTGCCTATTTTCTTCTGTTGAGGTTTTATTTCACAATTAAATTTTAGGATCCAATCCTTTAGATAATGCACCAACCCGATTTCAAGCGAACGTAATTTAAAACCGGAAGCAGCACGCTTGGAACGATCCCAAAAGTAAAAAGATTCGATTAAATCAACCAGCATGTTACTCTTTCCGGCAACCGGCGGAAGATGCAACGCCTTTTGAAAATAGCGAGCAATAACATCATTTCGGCTGGTACTACTAAACGAAAGATCCCAAAATTCATGGATATTAAAAATAACTTTGGGTGAGAACGTAAAATAGCTATCAGTTATACGGACTAAATTAAGGTGCACATTTGATGCTAGTCCAAGCTGTAATTTCATACGATTTTTCCACGTATACAGTGTAAGCGGTTTGGATATATTGGAAAAACTCAAACCGGCAGCAAAAGGAATAAACTGCTTTTCCGTCCCTTTAGTAATCCATCCGCTATGTGGTTTTAATTCATAGGGAATCTCTCGACTGTGAGTATAAAAAGCAGAAATAGATTGCCAACTCAGGCTAAAATGAAGTTTATCGTTTTTCTTTTCCTCAATATTATAACTGTAACTTTGCGACATCGTGATTTGGTAGGGAAACTCCAACTTTAGTTCTGTTTTTAAAGGATCCCAATGCCAGTTTATTGAATCTTTTTCTTTTTCAAACACGCGAGTTGATGCAACAAAGCTACCATACAGAAAGGTAACCGATGCATCTGTGCTAAATGAGGGTAAACGAGGCGGCAAGTGAGCGGAAAAGGTGAGTTTTTGGGTGTATTGATTCGCAAACACCATACCGAACACCGCAGTACCCACATGTTCAGTAATAAAATCCTTATCCCATTTTAACGTTTCAGTGTCCCAGCGGGGAGAGGCATACGTGCCGCTAAATTTATTTTTCACCAAAATTTCGGTAATAGTCCAGCTGCACGAAATGGGTTTGAACAACTCGGTATGAATAAACGGGTTAACGGTGACTTTATTTTCGTTTTTAAGCGCATGAACGCTTGCCTTGTAATCATTTTCACCTAAAGTAGGGATGCTGCTCTGGTCAAGCAGCCACGGATGCCTTTGATGAGTTGCACTCCATACAAGGTTACTTGATGCAGAAACCAAATCCTGACCATAAGAAAAACTGCCCTTTAATTCAGCAGAGCCTTTTATTTGGAAATACCGTGAATAGTATTCTGTCCATTGTATGTCTTCAGGTTGCTTCCATTTGGAAGTCGCAAAAGTCGTCTCCTGGAGAGTTTTGATATCCCCATTATAGGTGATAGCGTATGCAATATCTTTTGTCATATCTTTTGCATACAACGGCTTCAAAAGAGGAAAAAAGGGAGCAAAAAATGAGGGGCGTTCTGTTTCCTCATTTTTAGGACTATTCTCCTGAGTATCGGCATCAGCTGCTTCTTCAGACGGTGTTTCAAAAGGATTTACGATACCTTCAACTGGGGCCCCTTTTACTTCAGCTTCTCTTTCTTCCTTATCAGGTTCTGCATTTGATAAAAGCGTGCCTTCGATAGAGAGGTTGAAAGAAGGTTTAAACAGTCGCGGATAAAAGAAATCCCGTTGCGGTGCATAATAGGCCTCTTCCGATTGAAGACTCTGATTCGACTTTGACAGAAAATCAAGTAATAACGAGGCATCCGGAATCTTAATAGCGGTAATCCACGGAGATAGTTTCTTAAAAGTATAATCAAGTGATCCATCTACTTTCCACGCGTAGCTCGTCTCTTTTTCTATTGTCTTTTTTGCCAGTTTATCGATATTAAATGCATAACTAAACCAATTCATATCCTCAGACCGTTTAAAAAAGTCTCGTTTAAAATAAGGATCTGACGGCATAACCATGTTCACAGAGAAACGAATAGGATTTTTTATAATATTGATATCTACATATCCTCGATAGCGGAAGGGAACGGAAACCCCATAAAACGAACCATAATTGTAGTGCTGCGTACCGCTATAGTCATAGGTACTGTAAAGAGCACCAATCGTATTTGCCGGATAGAGGGTCCTTGACATACCGAAAAACCAAGAGAAATCGATATTTTTTATAACGCTTTCTTTGGGGACGAATGAACCATCAACACCGATAAGACCTCCCAGCATCGAATAGGCGTCTGCAACAAGCTTAACATAGGTTGGTTCACTAGCTATTTCATCTTCATCCAAGTTTTTCAAGAAAAGACCGTGCTGTTCTTGCTTTTTAAGGGTATCGCCTTGCATAAAACTTGCAAAGGAACTGCCAGCACCCTCTTTGGTTTCAAGCGGCTTTCTTCCTACCAGATAAGTTGTGGTTTGCACAAAGGCGCCTTCACGGCTGCGTACGCCAAACACGGGATGAAAAATCATTTCGTCTGCAGGATGATAAAAAACCGGTAAATACAAAAGAGGAACCACCCCTATTGAAAAATATCCATTTAAAATTGCTAACTCATTGCCCGGCAAAAGCCAGATACGAGACGCTCGTATTGACCACAAGGGGTCTTCATCTTTATCAGTATTAGTGCTGAGCACTCCATTTTTAAACCCAATCGTGCCGCTTGCATCCCGTCCAGCTATATTCGCTTGCAGCGTAAAAGGTTTTTTATCTTTTTTGCTGGTTGCCTGCTTAATCGTACCATCAATAAAGACGCCTTCCATGTCTTTAGTATTAAACAGAAACAGCTCTCCGTCAAATTCCTGAGAAGCGTTTCCTCCGGTTTTTTGTGTATAGTGCACATTACCGGAAGCTTCTATCGTATTTTCTGATTGGTTACATATGACCGTATCCGCCTGAATAGTAAAAACGCTGTTTCTATCTTCTATTGAAATAGATACCTCTCCCGAAAAAAAGATAATAGTATCTTTGGTTTCATTCACGGTTTTTTGAGCTGTTTCACTCGTTATGTGTTCCCCCTCAGCTGCAGTATGATCAGGGGCCGTACTACCAGATGTAGGAACAGTGCTATCGGATGCAGTCGCGGTACTTTCGCCCGCTTTTCCGCTGTCAACCGTACTACTATCAGTGACATCTTTGGTACGATTCCGTGTAGGATTTTCCGCTTTCAACAGTTTCATTACCCGTGCAAAGTGAATCGTAATATTTTTTGGTGTTTCTGTTTGCTCTTGTTCCGTATTTTGTTCTTGTTCTGTAGCCCCCTCACCTTTTGTCTGCTTATCCTCAGCAGCCTCTTGGGCCCATAATAGGCCAGATGAACAACATAAGAGATAAAAAAGGAAAAAGAATCGTATTTTCATAATTATTATACAATCACTTCCGGTGGTAGCTGTTTTTGTAGCATTTCTTTAATGTAAAAACCAGTATACGATTCTGTCTTTTCTGCAACACATTCGGGAGTTCCTTCTGCAATGATAGTCCCACCGTTGATCCCGCCTTCAGGGCCTAAATCAATAATATGATCCGCCTGGAGAATTACATCTAAATTATGCTCAATCATGACCACCGTATTTCCTTGATCAACTAACCGCTGAATAACTTCCATAAGCTGCTTTACGTCTGCAAAGTGCAACCCTGTTGTAGGCTCATCCAAAATATACAATGTTTTTCCCGTTGCTCTACGGGACAACTCAAGCGCTAATTTTACCCGCTGAGCTTCTCCCCCTGAAAGCGTGAGGGCAGATTGTCCAAGTTTGATATACCCAAGCCCAACTGATAAAAGCGTTTGTAATTTTCGCGCTATTTGCGGCACCGGAGCAAAAAACACCGCAGCCTCTTCAATAGACATATCTAATACATCGCTGATATTCTTTCCTTTATACCGCACTTCAAGCGTTTCTTTATTAAAACGCTTACCCTTGCATACATCGCACGGAATATACACGTTTGGCAGAAAGTTCATTTCGATAGTGAGCGTTCCATCTCCCTGACAATGCTCACACCTACCGCCGCGTACATTAAAAGAAAATCTACCCGGTTTATAACCACGCATTTTGGCATCGGGTAGGTTTGCAAAAAGCTCCCGAATAGCGGTAAACACTTCCACATAGGTTGCAGGGTTTGAACGGGGCGTTCTGCCGATAGGGCTTTGGTCAATATTAATAATTTTATCAATATGCTCAAGTCCTTTGATCTGTTTATACGCCCCTTCCGGTAGGCTGCTGCGCATCAGGCGGTTGGAAAGAGCAGGATACAGCACATCGGAAATAAGGGTAGATTTTCCTGAACCTGAAACCCCAGTAATGCAGGTAAAGACCCCAAGTGGTATGGAAACGGAAATGTGTTTAAGGTTATGCTCTGAAACATCCTGTACCGTTAAAAAATGCCCGTTACCATTCCGCCGCTCGTGCGGGATCTCCATCGACAGGGTGCCTGCAAGGTATTGTCCGGTAAGGCTCTCTTGTACTTGCATGACCTCTTGCGGCGTACCGGCTGCAACCACCGAGCCACCGTGAATACCGGCACCGGGCCCAAGGTCTACAATATAGTCAGCAACCCGCAAGGTTTGCTCATCATGTTCTACAACAATGAGGGTATTCCCTAAGTTACGTAAATAAAGCAGCGTATCTATCAGCCGCTGATTATCCCTTTGATGGAGCCCAATAGAAGGTTCATCCAAAATATATAACACGCCGATCAAACTGGACCCTATTTGCGTTGCAAGCCTAATACGCTGAGATTCCCCTCCTGAAAGCGTTGCCGCTGCTCGCTCAAGAGTGATGTAATCCAAGCCCACATTTTGCATGAATTGCAGCCGCGCTTTTATCTCCTTGAGAATTTGATGGGCAATTTTTTCTTCAGTCGGTGTAATCTGGAGCTGTTCAAAAAAGCTCAGCGTATCCTTTACCGATAGAGCGCTTAATGCATAAATATTTTTTCCGCCAACGGTAACTGCCAATGCTTCAGGCTTTAAACGCTTACCGGCGCAAGCACCGCACGTGCGTACCGCCATGTACTTTTCAAAGGCTTCTCTTTGTGCATGCGAATACGTTTCCGTATACCGGCGCTGCATATCGGCAAAGATGCCGAGCCACGGCTTACGGTATCGAGAGCGGCCGGTACCGTCTTGGCGCTCATAGACAAATTCAATGGGTTCGCCATCCGTTCCTTCCATGATGATCTTGAGCGCTTTTTTAGAAAGGTCTTTCACAGGGGTATCAAGCGAAAAATGATATTGCTGTGCCAAAGCTTCAAAACGGGCACGGTTCCACGCGGAATCGGGCTTATACGGTAAAAAGGCCCCCTCATTAAACGAAAGAGCGGTATCAGGCACCATGAGCTTACGCTCAAAATTATGCTTAAAGCCTAACCCGCTGCATTCAGTGCATGATCCGAGCGGATTATTAAAGGAAAAAAGACGCGGCTGGAGCTCTGGCATAGAAATGCCGCAATCAGGACATGCATTTTTCTGAGAAAAAAATATTTCCGTAGCCGGCTCATCTTTCGATTTTTGCTGGATCACAATGAGCGTGCCACCAGAACTTTCCAAAGCTGTTTCTACCGACTCTGAAAGGCGCTTGCGTACCTCTTGCGAAAGCTGGATTCTATCGACGATAATTTCTATCGTATGCTTCTTTTGCTTATCCAGCTTTATGCCGTCTTCTAAGCTGACCATTAAGCCGTCAATGCGGGCACGCAAAAAGCCCGCCTTCTGCGCATCCTCGATAATCTTTTGATGCTCGCCTTTTTTGCCTTTTACAATCGGTGCAAGTATTTGAATACGGGTACCTTCGTCCCATGCCATGATGGTATCAATAATTTGATCGATTGTTTGCTCTTTGATTTCTTTACCGCACTGAGGACAATGAGAATGCCCGATACGAGCAAAGAGCAAGCGGTAGTAATCGTAGATTTCGGTAACAGTGCCTACCGTTGAGCGCGGATTCCGGTGCGTAGTTTTTTGCTCAATAGAAATAGCAGGAGAAAGACCTTCGATGTAATCCACATCAGGCTTATCCATCCTATCCAAAAACTGCCGTGCATACGATGAAAGCGATTCAACATAGCGCCGCTGACCTTCTGCAAAGATGGTATCAAAAGCAAGAGAGCTTTTCCCCGACCCCGATAAGCCTGAAATCACGATCAGTTTATCTCTCGGTAATTCCACATCAATATTTTTAAGATTATGTTCACGGGCACCTTTCACAATAAGGCGGTGCAATGCCTGCGAATCATCCGTATTTGCATTTTGTTCGAGCATACCATGATAGTATCGGTGCTTGTCCCTCATTTGATAAATGAGCCGGCGTACTAAAAAAGCCTCGAAACATGGATAGAGGGTTAGAAATACCGTTCTTAACAGATTGAGAAATATGAAAAGATGTTGGATCAGTTCATTGATATTTTTTCTGAATATTCACCGCAGCTGCAAAGGTAATTGAGGATAAATGCTATGCATGGTAAAATGAACTAAGGAGAAGCGCAGGTTATGGAAGAAAAATTGATCAATTTTGACCAAAAGCAATATGGTGATGATTTTAACGCTCACTTATTGGAACAGTGGAAAACGGCTCTTGAAATGTCAAATTCGTTAAGTGATAGACGGGCTTCCGCTAATAACTTTTTTATAACGATCAATTCCGCATTGGTTGCATTTTTTTCGATAAACTCCAGTCATACGATAGTTTCCGGTATCATGGGCATTATCTTATGTATCGTGTGGATATTGACTATACAGAATTATAAAAAGCTCAATGCCATAAAATTTGATATCATAAATGAGCTGGAAGCAGCATTACCCGCTTCAGTATTTAAGTACGAATGGCATCTCGCAAAAATGCGGAAATATAGACTACTCACATGGCTCGAAATGTTAATACCGTACATTTTTATTTGTACGTATAGCATAGCAATCTTATATATGATAATAAAGGGCGGCTTTCATGTATAATGTGTTTATGTGTACGGAAAATAAGGTATCAGTTGGCAGTTATCAGGTGCCGGAGGAACCGGATAACTACAAGGGAGAAGAAAATGGCGAGTTACAGAGATCTGTTGGTATGGCAAAAGGCAATAGAGATGACAAAGGAGATTTATCTTTTAGTCAAAAAACTTCCGAAAGAGAAAACGTATGTGCTTTCGGATTAGATGAGACGAGCGGCGGTGTCGATCCCATCGAATATATCCGATGGGCAGCCCCGCTATGCCGTTTTCCGGGACAACAGCATGGTAAACGACAGCGTTGCCGCCAACTTTGAGCAGATTTCGGTGCTTGTCCATCATTTGATAAATGAGCCTGCTACGCTGTGCCGGACTCCTGTCAGGCTCACTGTGATCAAAGTTCTCTTTACCGATGCAATTTCACTTACAATGAATCGTCGTATAGCTGATTACACTCAAAATATATTTTTATCAAAAATACACTTGACATATGAGAATAATGGATTTATACTACTATAGGAATGCTAAGAGAATTACACTGCCTTTAGCGAGTTGATATACCTGTTTATGATAGTGGAGGAACGGTAGCATACTACAGTTCATATTCAATGTTTCATATACCATAAGTTTGACTATAAAGTAGATGTAATCTAAAATTCAACAGGCAGCAGGTAGCGTTTATTGCCTGTTAAAAAAACAGGAGGAAAAACAAAATGAATTTAAACCGTCTTAAAGACAAGATCAAGAAGGGCAGACTTTCGCTAAATGCACTCAATGTATCGCAAGGTATTGACTTTTTCTTATTCTTATGTATAGCGGGGGCAGAAGAAGCTGGCGACAGCAGTTTTTCTTGTTTTACCTGCGCGCCAAGTTGCACGGCTGTAAGCTGTGTAGCTACTAGCTGTTCTATTTCGTGTGCACAGGGAGCTTCTATTCTCTAACATACTCTTTTACCCCATACACTAAGGAGGTTGCTATGAACTTAGACCGATTACGCGATAAAATCAAAGCAGGAGAGCTGTTTATAGAACAAACACCGAATTTTCCTTTTATATTATGGTACAAAGAAAAAGCAAATACACCGGAACACACCTGCAGCGATTTTTTTTCCGCTTGTATTAGCTGTACAAGCGGTGCTTCTTCAAGCTGCGCATACTCAGCTTGCACTCATGCGTGCACTGGTCGAAACACCTAAATAAGGAGGCTATACTATGAATCTGAATGCACTGCGGTTGGCTATTCATAAAGCCAAATTAACCAATATACAATTACAACAGCTGATTGCCTACCGTACATTGTTTTCTACAGGAACAGGAGAAAAAAAAGAAGCCGGCTTTTGTATTGTAGGTTTTATTGGCTGTTCAATAGGATGTCAGCAGGGCTGTTCCGGTGATATCTGCACACAAGGCTGTACTACAGGCGGCTGCACTACAGGTGGCTCAATGCGATAGCTTGCTTCTGCCCGCTTGCTGCTTTTTTTTATTCCAATATTATAAGACATATTTTATTATACACTTGACATATAAGGATAAATGTTTCATATTACCATAAGGAGGACTGTATGAAATTTGACATACTGCAAGCTAAAATACGCGGGGCGAACTTAGCTGTAAAAGATGTTGAAACCTTACTCTCGCTGCAATATCTTTCGCCGATGTATCCGTCGGGAAGATATGAAGATTGGGGTTTATGCTTGAAGCAGGCAGAACGTGAATTACAACAACTTGCTCGTGATCTAAAAAATCAATATCGGGTATTGCATAATCAAATAGGGAATAGTTCTTCTTTCACTAGTTGCCGTGCAGCTAGTTCGTGTGCTGTTAGCTGTGCCGGAGGTTGTTCAATAAGCGGTACGGGGCGGTAAAAGGGCTTTCTACGCTTTAAATTTGAATATAAATGGTATATGCCATTTATAACAGATGCACAACAGGATGTAAGGCTGCATGTGATACCAAATGTTCTGTTGGATGCTATTCAGGATGTTCACAAGTGCAAACTGGTAAGTAGTAAGTAGAAGGGTAATTATGCAGGATATTTGTCCTGCACAATGCTGTTTTTCAGATTTAAGAAGGTTCATATGCAATTGGACAAACTAAAAAGCGACATACAAATGGCAAATTTATCCGTTTCTTCAATGAATGAGCGGCTGCTGCTCTTTGAAGAAATATGTTACTCCGATTCTGCAAGCGGCTGCGCTGCGCCGGGTTCATGTCAAAGCCACTGCGCTCAAGGCTGCGCTTCGTTCGGCACCAGTATGTGTATTAATAGCTGTACGCATTTTTTGGCATTCTAAAGAACGAGATATTGATATGTAGGAGGTTGCTATGAACTTTGACATGCTGCAAGCTGTGTTTGAAAAAACAGGAGGAAAAACAAAATGAATTTAAACCGTCTTAAAGATAAGATCAAGAAGGGCAAACTTTCGCTAAATGCGCTCAATGTATCGCAAGGTATTGGCTTTTTCTTATTCTTATGTGCAGAAGAGGCAGAAGAAGCTGACAGCAGCAGTTTTTTTTGTTTTACCTGTACACCAGGTTGTGCTACAAGCTGTGCAAAAGCAGCCTGTTCACAAGGAGGTACTATAGCGTCTAAGTGCGCACAAGGCTGTGCAGCTACTAGCTGTTCTATTTCGTGTGCACAGGGAGCTTCTATTCTCTAACATACT